>DATBML010000108.1:0-1526 GCA_036554885.1 Desulfuromonadales bacterium | reverse complement strand
GCACCGCCGCCACCAGGTAAGCGCCGCAATCGTGGGCGGCCGCCGAGATGGCCGCCAGATCCTCGATGACGCCGAAGAAGTTGGGGTAACCGGTCACCACAGCCGCCGTATTTTTGTCGAGCAGCCGCGCCAGCTCACCCGGCTCGGTGCGACCGGCTGCATCGAAGGGCACCTCGATCAGTTCCAGCTCCAGGTAGCGGCAATAGGTGGCCACCGTCGCCCGGTACTCGGGATGCAGGGCGCGCGAAAGCAGGACCTTGCGCCGGCGCGTGGCGCGGACCGCCATCAGCACCCCTTCGGCGCAGCTTGAGGCACCGTCGTACATCGAGGCGTTGGCGGCGTCCATCCCGGTCAGCTGGCAGATCAGCGTCTGGTACTCGAAGATCGCCTGCAGCGTCCCCTGGCTGATCTCCGGCTGATAGGGGGTATAGGCGGTGTAGAACTCGCTACGGGAGATGAGCTGGTCGACCACCGCCGGGCTGAAATGGTTGTAAGCCCCTCCGCCCAGAAACGAGAGGTGGCTGGCGGCAGTGGCGTTGCGGGCGGCCAGACGGCCCAGTTCTCGCAGCAGCTCGCTTTCGGCGGCAGGCGCCGGCAGCTCAAGAGGGCGGTTCAGCCGAACAGCAGCGGGCACCCCTTCGAACAGAGCCTCGACGCTGCCGACCCCGACGGTCTCCAGCATCTGCCGGATATCCTCTTCGGTATGGGGGATGTAGCGCATAAAATCAACTCCTGGAAAACCAGGTTAAGGGTAAAAGGGAAAAGGTTTTGGACCTTGGACCCGGGACTCGGGACCTTGGACCTTTAGCCTTCCTCCTCAATGAACTCCTGGTAAGCATCGGCATCCATCAGCCCTTCCAGTTCCGCCGCGTCGGAGAGCTTGATCTTGATCATCCAGCCGTCGTCGTAGGGGGAGGTGTTGATCGTCTCCGGTGCGTCGGGGAGCTCTTCATTGATCTCGACCACTTCGCCGGAGAGCGGCGCATAGACGTCGGAGACGGCCTTGACCGACTCCACGACGCCGAAGGGTTTGCCCGCCTCGACGATTGTTCCCACCGCGGGGAGTTCGACGAAGACCACATCGCCGAGCTGGTCCTGGGCAAAATCGGTGATGCCGACGGTCACCACATCGTCCTCGACCATCACCCACTCATGTTCTTCGGTGTACTTCAATTCCTCCGGAAATTCCATGGCTCACCTCCTGAATGCTGTGTAGGGGCGGCCCTGCGTGGCCGCCCTGGTTCGGGCACCCACCAGGGGTGCCCCTACAAATGCACAATTGCAGACTATTTCTTCACGAACGGCGTCTTCACCACCTCGGCGCCGACCCGGCGGTTGCGGATGCCGATCTGCAGCGTAGTCCCAATCGCGGCCAGATCCGTCTCGACCAGCGCCAGGCCGATGCCGATGCGCAGACTGGGGGACATGGTTCCGCTGGTCACTCGGCCGACCTCCCTCTCACCGGCAAAAACGGGATACTCGGCCCGCGGCACGCCGGCCTCGGTCATGCGAAAGCCGACCAGCCG
>DATBML010000045.1:0-4294 GCA_036554885.1 Desulfuromonadales bacterium | reverse complement strand
GATTGATCACGCCCGAGGTGCAATCCAGGGCGCAATGAATTGCGCCCCTACGGAGCGATGTTCTTCCGGGCGAAGGTGGGGAGCATAAAGGCGCCGAGGTGCAGGTCCTCGTTGTAGTACTTCGTGTAGAAGCCGCGGTTTTTCGCCCGCGCGCGGTCGAAGTCGCGCACCGGGTGGTACTTCTTGCTGGCGAAGGCGAAGCTCCAGAACCCGGAAGGGTAGGTCGGGATGAAGGCCTGGTACATCTCGACGACCGGGAAAACGGAGCGCAGGTTCCGGTACATGTTCTTCTGGATTTCGGCATGGTAGAAGGGGGACTCGCTCTGCGCCACCATGATGCCGTCCGCCTTCAGGGCGCCGAAAACGAGACGGTAGAAGTCCTCCTCGAACAGTCCCACCGCCGGCCCGATCGGGTCGGTGGAGTCGACCATGATCACGTCGAACTCGTTCTGGTGGTCGCGGATGTAGGCGAGGCCGTCATCGACGTGCAGCTTGACCCGCGGGTTCTTCCCGTCGATCTCGCAGGCCATGGAGGGGAGCAGTTCGACCGACTTGTCGATGACCAGGCCGTCGATCTCGCACAGGGTTGCCAGTTCGACGTTCTTGTGCTTCATGATTTCGCGGATGGTGCCGCCGTCGCCGCCGCCGATCACCAGCACCTGCTTCGGGTTCGGGTGCGTAAAGAGGGCGGGGTGGGTGATCATGTCGTGGTAGACGAACTCGTCGCGCTCGGTGCACATTACCAGTCCGTCGAGGAGCATCATCCGCCCGTATTCCACGGTTTCGATGATGTCGAGCTGCTGGAACTCGCTCTTGCCGGAGAAGAGGGTTTTCGTCGCCTTCAGGGTGATGCCGACATTTTCCGAGTGCTTTTCGGTGTACCAGAGTTCCATTTATTAACCTCCTTGGAAGACAGAAGTCAGAATACAGAATACAGAAGAAAGGCGGTTGTCCCAGCCCTTGGCTTCTGATTCTAAATTCTGACTCCTGTATTCTGTATTCTGCCCTTTAAACCGCCTGCTTCAGCTCGACCGGCTTGTGGGTCAGTTCTCCGACCACTTCGAGCTGGCCGCGCTTCATCTCCATGGTCGAGGCGCGGCGGGAGCGCAGGCCGGCCTTGAGGTGCCGGTAGGCCGCTTCCGGCACCACCGTGTCGCCGCAGGTGAAGAGGTCGACGGCGGCGTAGCCGTACTCGGGCCAGGTGTGGATGGCCAGGTGGCTCTCGGCGATGATGACCGCCCCGGAGACGCCGTGCGGGCTGAAGGTATGGAAGGTCTTGGTGACGATGGTGGCGCCGGCGGCCAGGGCCGCTTCGCACATGATCTCCTCGACCCGTTTGGGGTTGTTCAGAACTTCGGCGTCACACTCGTAGAATTCGGCGACGATCTGCTGACCCAGAGATTTCATGGCAATCTCCCTTTCGACGGTGAAATCCGGTCCTTGGGCCGGGGCAACTGTAACAATCAGGGGAATACAGAATTCAGAATACAGGAGTCAGAAGAAGGGCATGGTTCCATTCTGTATTCTGAATTCTGCCTCCTGAATTCGCCTTCAACAAAAGAAAGTTGGCGGCGAAACAACCCACAGGATCTTCGCCACGCTCTTGCCCGGATTGCTCACCCGGTGCCGGTGGTCCGAGGGGAAGTAAAAGCATTCGTCCTTGCGCACCGTGTAGACCCGGTCGTCGAGCGACAGATCCACCCGCCCGGCCAGGACGAAGCCGAACTCCTCCCCCTCATGGAAGGGCTGCTCGGCCATCGCTTCGCCCGGTTGCAGGGTGACCAGGGCCGGGTCCATGGTGCGGTTCTGCGCTCCCGGGACGAGCAGTTCGACGCGCATTCCCTGCTCGTCGCTGGCAACCACCCGGGAGTCGGCGCCGAAGACCACCTGCAGCGGCAATTTCTCGGCAAAGAACTCGGACATCGAGACGCCGAGGACGTCGAGCAGATCCTTGAGGGTGCTGATCGAAGGGGAGGTGGCATCGTTTTCGAGCTGCGAGATGTACCCCTTGGTCAGGTCGGCGCGGCTCGCCAACTCTTCCTGGGTCAGGGAGTTGGACATCCGCAGTTTGCGCAGCTTTTCACCGATTTTCACGGGCGGTCCCCCTGGTTTAGCAACGGTAAACAATTTGTCAGGTGCCATGTTTACCATTTCTAAACTTAATGTTTAGCAATGGCTGCCCACAGGGGCGGTTTTATACGCTCATTCGGGACGGCTGTCAACACCTTTTTTCATTTTTTTTAAGACCGGCGGCGAGTCCTTGACAGGGGGGGCGCTTTTCTATTTACTAGGGGCCGGACTTCACTCATAAGGAAAGGACGGCTGTGGCATGAAATCAGTCGGCAGGATCGGCTTCATCGGCGGCGGCAACATGGCGGAGGCCATCATCCGGGGGCTGTTGCGCGGCGCCTTCCCGGCCGCCGGCCTCGTCGTCTCGGAACCGGGCGCGGAGCGGCGGCGCCTGCTGCAGGAGCAATTCGGCGTCACCCTGGCGGAGGACAACCTCGAGGTCGCCCGGAGCTGCGGCCTGGTGGTGCTGGCGGTCAAGCCGCAGGTTGCCGCCGAGGTCCTCTCGGGAATCGGCGCCGCCTTTGCCGGCGACAAGCTTCTGGTCTCCATTCTCGCCGGGGTATCGACGGCGACGATCGAGGACTTTTTCGACGGTTCGCCGCGGGTGGTGCGGGCGATGCCCAACACCCCGGCCCTGGTCGGCGCCGGGGCGACGGCGCTGTGTCCCGGCCGCTTCGCCAGCGTCGACGATCTGCTGGTTGCCCGTCATCTTTTCGAGGCGGTGGGGAGCGTGCAGGTGGTCGGCGAGGCGCAGATGGACGCCGTCACCGGGCTCTCCGGCTCCGGTCCGGCCTACGTCTTCACCATCATCGAGGCGCTGGCCGACGGCGGAGTGCAGGAAGGGCTGCCGCGCGACGCCGCCCTCGCCCTGGCGGTGCAGACGGTTCTCGGGGCGGCGCGGCTGGTGCAGGAGAGCGGCGAGCACCCCGCGGTGCTGCGCGACAAGGTCTGCTCCCCTGGCGGTACCACCATCGCCGGGCTGAAGAGCCTGGAGGAGAAGGGGCTGCGCGCCGCCCTGATGGAGGCAGTCGGCAGCGCTGCGCGGCGCTCGCGAGAGCTGGGCGCGAAGAAGTAAACCGATAACGGCTGTTGCTCACGCGACGCCGCGACGATCGCAACGAAATTCAAGACCTGTGATCGTGTCAGGTGAATCAAATGATGGCAGCTATTCGGTTTTACGTAGCGTTCGTTGCGTCGTTGCGTGAGACTGCTCTTGCCAGGGTTTTTAGGGGAGGATACAAATGGCCAACGATAGCAACACGATCAAACTTGCCCTCGGCCTCGCCCTGCTGGTGGCCGGCGGGTTTCTCTTCTGGTGGGGACACAGCGAGTCCCAGTCTCTGGCCAACCAGCTGTCCCGCGCCATCGCCGGGGCGCACTCGGACCGGGTGATGTGGAAGTACATCGGCGGCGCGGTCTGTTCGGTGGTGGGGGTGGTGCTGCTGGTACGGAAGTGAGTGGGGGGATCCCACATGTTCCAGTCAACAGACAGGATTTACCGAAGCTTCAATCCACCCCTGACCAGATGAGGCCAGCATGCAGGAAGGTTTGCCGATCAGACAGATCACCATGATTCGAATCATCACCATGTCGGCGGGGGTGCTGGGATCCCTGGTGATGCTCCTTGAATACGGCTTCTTTTCCCCGGCTCCGAACTACGGCATAACCTTTCCCACTGCTCTGATCGCCATGGTTGGTGTTCTCTGTTTCTTGAACCTGCTCAGGCATCTCCGGACGTTGCATCGATTGACGAAGAGCCGGCCGGTTTCGGCCGGCTGAGACAGGCCCGAACCCCCGTCGGAGAAATCCGGCGGGGGCTCGGAGTTTTTGACGGGAATCGTCTTCGAATCACCGTGGGGTGCGTAGGAAAGGGTTTGCTCCGGCGATCGCCTTGTGGCACACTGCCGGCCGGAATTTCTCTCCCACTCTTCAGTCGATTGAATCGCAGTAAGGAAGCCGGGGATTTTCCCGGATAACAATCTCTTCAGACCCATGGAGTTGCAAAATGGCAGGTTCCAGCCTTCTTGCTTTGCTTGACGACATCGCCACTGTGCTCGACGATATCGCGGTGATGACCAAGGTGGCCGCAAAAAAAACCGCCGGCGTGCTGGGCGATGACCTGGCACTGAATGCCGAACAGGTGGCCGGCGTCCGGGCCGAACGGGAACTGCCGGTGGTGTGGGCGGTGGCCAAGGGGTCGGTCAGGAACAAGCTGATTCTGGTG
>DATBML010000042.1:0-4159 GCA_036554885.1 Desulfuromonadales bacterium | reverse complement strand
CGAAAAAAAGTCTTTTCCAGTTCCAGAAAAAGCTCGACATCATCGGCCAGCAATATTTTTTTCTTTCTATCCACGATTCACTCCATTAAAGGGGTACCCCTTTTCATTGCCCTTCTCGCAAGAAACCAGGATTTCACCCGGGAACGCCTTCTCCGGGATTCTGTGCTTGAGCTCGCCTGCATTCATGACTATACTGCTGCCACCTTTAAGACTGGAGTCATCGCACATGGACGATCGCTGGTTCAGCGTCATATTCTTGGGCAGCATCGCCGGATTAGCCACCTTTCTCGGCATGTACCTGATTCTGGCGCGCGCGGAGTGGAGCCGTCGCAATTCCGCCAGCCTGGTTTCCTACTCGGCCGGCGTGCTGCTCGGCGTCGGTATCCTGCACGTTCTGCCGGAAGCTCAGGAACTGAGCAGCCAGACTCCGATCTTCTTCCTGCTTTCTTTTGTTCTTTTCTATTTTCTCGAGCACCATCTCTTTTTTCACGCCGGCCACGAAGAGCTGCACCATGCCGGGCTGGAAATCGCGGCGGGCCACGACACTTGCTGCGCCAATCCGCATCCGCTGGGGGTCATAGCCTTCGGCGGCATGACCCTGCATTCGCTGATCGACGGCATGGTCATCGGCACCGGCTTCGAGGTGGGAAGCGAGACGGGTCTGCTCTCCGCCCTGGCGGTTATCGCCCATGAGGTCCCGGAAGGGATCGCGATGCTCTCCATCCTGCTTCATTACGGTTATACCCGCCGGACGGCCATCATCTTCACCGCTACGGTCGCCATCGCAACCCCCGTCGGTGCCGTCATTACCTACGCCCTGGTTCACCGCCTCGCCCCGGGAATTCTCGGCGGGCTCATGGCTTTTGCAGCCGGTTCCTTCGTCTACATCGCCGCCTCGGACCTCATCCCGGAATCGCACCGCGCCCGCGGTCTCAAGGGAAGCCTGGCGCTGTGCGGCGGCATCCTGACCGCCGCCATCGCCGGGTGGATGGCACATTAGGCCAAAGCCTGCGGATGCCTTGTCGGTCGATGCTGGTCATCACCCAGGGCGAACACAAGGTTCGCCCCTACGGCCGGGCACATTCGGAGGGATCCCCCTTGAGCTTGGCCAGCGCATGCCCGAGAGCGGGGAGCACCACCTCGAGGTTCTCCCGCACCCCCCTCGGGCTACCGGGCAGATTGACGATCAGAGAATGGCGACGCACCCCCGCCAAGGCCCGGGAGAGCATGGCATGCGGAGTCTTGCGCAAACTTTCCATGCGCATCGCCTCGGCCATGCCGGGGATCTCCCGCTCGATCACCCGGGCGGTCGCCTCGGGGGTGACATCACGCGCCGTGAGCCCGGTGCCGCCGGTGGTCAGAATTAGATCGACGGCGTCGCGGTCGACCCATTCCACCAAGGTGCGCACGATCAGTTCCTCCTCGTCGGGGATGACCTGGTAGCACACCACCTCGCCGATGGGAGCAATCATCTCGCGGATGACGCGGCCGCTTTCGTCTTCCCGCTCGCCCCGTGCCCCCTTGTCGGAAAGCGTCAGGATGCCGACGCTGTAACGGGCCTCGTTCGTCATGCCCCTTCACCTCCCGCCAACACTTCGATCCGGTCTCCCCGGCGCACGCTCCCGCCCCGCAGCACGACGGCGAAGATCCCCTCCTTGGGCATGACGCAGTCGCCGGCCTGGTAGAAGATCGCGCAGCGTTCATGGCAGATCTTGCCGATCTGGGTGATCTGCAGGATGGCCGTCTCGCCGACCTGCAGACGGGTTCCAACCGGCAGCGTACAAAGTCCGATCCCCCGTGTGGTCAGATTCTCGGCAAAATCACCGGGCCCCACGTCAAGACCGGCAGCACGCATCTTGTCGATGCTCTCCAGGGCCAGCAAACTCACCTGACGGTGCCAGTCGCCGCCATGCCCGTCTCCATCGAGACCGAAGTTTTCCACCAGCACGCCCTGCCCCACATCCGTTTTGCGTTCCCCCTTGCCAAGGCTGGTGCAGACGGCGACGATTTCCCCTTGGTTCATCCGTTCTTCTCCTTATTCCACTTCGCTGGGAAAAATGTCTTTATTATTTCGTAAAGACGCCGCGGTGGGCGTCCATGGCGGGCCATCGGTCCGTTTTCACTCCGATGGATTCCGGAATAGGACCAGATGGAATCACCGTACAGCGATTGACCCGCGGGAGACGTTAGGCCCTATCTTTTCTGTTCTTTGGCCAGCAGCATGCGCCGGGCATTGTTGACGATAACCTGGGAAACACCGCGGCTCTTGGCCAGACCTTTCATATCCTTCAAGGTCAGGATGTCCATGTAGCGAAGGGCTTTGGGCAGCGGGGTCCGTGGGTGCATGACCAGCGCCTTTTTGATTTCGTAGTGCTTCACCCATTCGCGGTTGAGAGTGATCAGCCGAATGAGTTCTTCGTTGGAACTCTTGTTCTTGGCGACCGCCAGAACCTCGCCATCGGTGATGCGGGGATTTTTCAGCACCGCCGACGAGACCAGCTTGTTGGGATCCTTGAGAAAAATGTTGCGCCATTCCTTGTCGCCGGTCAGCGCCATCTTGATCTTGTCGGACACCCCCATTTCCAGAGCCATCTGGTATTTGGAAAGGTTCAATTCCTCATCGACGACTTCTTCCTCGTCCTCGGCATCGTCGGCTTCCGTCTGTCCGGCGACGGCTTGATCCTCTCCGGCCTCGGCAGCCTCCAAGCTGTCCATCAATTCACCGACAGGGGTCAAGCGAGCACGGATAGCCTCGCTGGCTAACGGATTCGCCAGAAGCGCGGCGACCACGCCGGGATCGTCACAGCAGCGCTCATTGTCCGCCAGCAAGGAGAGGACCGCATCGCCGGCATGTGCGGCCAGATGGAGCAGGGTTGCATCGGTCAGCGCCGGATGGTCCAGCAGCGGCTTGATCAGCAGCGGCTCGGATATCCGCCGGCGGGCGATGAAATCGAGCAGCTGCGGGTGGCTTTCTTCGTACTCCAGCACCGGCCGCAGCGCCGCAGGCGACAGGCACATGAAAGTTTCCAGTGCACGCTTCTTGATCTCCGTATCGGACCCATGGCAGAGAAAAAAAAGGGTGGTCACCAGATCCCTGGCAGAGAGAGACAGTGCCCCCCGCGCTGCGTCAAGCTTCACTTCACGGGGAGCACCAGGTGCGACAATGCGCGCCACTTCGGGGGAAACCCTCAGGCGCACGGTCCTGGGCTGACTGGTCATGATGGATTCAAAGTCCGTACTTCAGGGATGTTTCCTGACAATCGCCTCGAGACCAGCCGAACGGGCACGAACAGCAGCCTTCTCGGCCGCATCGCGGTCGGCAAAGGCACCGAAGCTGAGCAGGGAGAGTGAAACTTCGGCCGTTATCGGCTCCTCATCAACCCGGATTCCCTTTTGATAAAGCAGATCGGCGGCACGACGCGCCCTGTCGATATCTTGGTAGGAGCCGGCATAGACCAGCACATATTCTCCCTGCCTGATCAAAAAGGCACTTGGAGCCACGTCCTTGAGCGAAGCCAGCTTGGCCTTTCCTTCCTCGGCAAAAAAAGCGCCTACTCGCAAACGGGTCATCGGTACAGTCTTGGGCATGGATTTGACTTGTGGCTCGTAACCGAGACGGCGCACCAGCGCTTCCGCTTGCCGCAGGTTGGCCTTGAGCAGAAATGCCCCTCCCTGCAGGTAATAGGGACCGGTCTTTTGCGCTGCAATCTTCGCCGGCGCGACGGCTTGCTCTGTGGGCGGTGGTGACGGAGGAGCCGCCGCCCTGGTCGTCGTCTCTTCAGCTTTTGCCGGAACCGTCGATTTGACCGCCGGCTTTTCAGCCTTCACCGGCGCTTCGGGTTTCGCCGCAGATGCAGCGGGAGCTTCCATCGACGGTGGAGACGGCGGGACGCTCTCGGTCTTGACCATCGCTTCTTCCGTATTAACCACGGGTGGCGGCGGCAGGGCAATCGGCTGCCTGACCGGCGTCGCCGGCGGCGGGGTTGCAGGGACCGGCGGGCTGCCCAGATAAAAATAGGCGGCGCCGCCGGCCAGAACGAGCAGGAGCACCAGCAGCAGGAACATCCGGCTCGGCGATCTCTTTTCCACCGCCGCCGATTCGTCCGGATTCCGACGCATCTCCTCCTCAATCATGGCAACGCCTGGATCTTGTTCATCC
>DATBML010000461.1:0-9779 GCA_036554885.1 Desulfuromonadales bacterium | reverse complement strand
TTGGCAGTTTTCAGTCGGCTTGCAGGGATGTTGGGGCAGTCCGGCCGGCTTCATTCATCTGCTGCCGGGCCGGTCGCCGTCTTTTCCCCGGGCGGGGTGACTTTTTGTGCCACCGTCCCGGGGCGCAAATTTCCTAAAAATTATAGAGTTTTTAAGCCCCTGTCAAGCGGGAAAGGCTTCTGGTCGGCGCCTTGGTGCTGGGCTGCGAGACCGGTTTTGTGGTATCCTCGCGCAACGAATTCCGGAGGTATCGAAACATGTCGCAACCCGAACTGCTGGCCCCCGCCGGCGACCTGGAAAAACTGGAGACCGCCCTGGCCTATGGGGCCGATGCCGTCTATGTCGGCGGCGAACAGTTCGGTCTGCGCGCCCAGGCCGGCAACTTTAGCCTGGCCGGTCTCGGCCGGGCCAGGGAAATGACGCGCGCTCGCGGCAAGCGGCTCTACCTGACTCTCAACGCCTATCTGCGGCCGCCGGAGATGCCGGACCTTGCCGCCTACATCGAGCTGTTGCGGCCCATCGAGCTGGATGCCTACATCGTTTCCGACCCCGGCGTCCTCGCCCTGGTGCGGCGTCTCGACCCGCAGCGGCCCGTCCATCTTTCGACCCAGGCGAATACCACCAACGCCGAAGCCGCGCGTTTCTGGCAGGCCGGCGGCGTCTGCCGCGTCAACCTGGCCCGCGAACTTACCCTGGAAGAGATACGCACGATTCGTGCCGGCACCGATGTCGAGCTGGAGGTCTTCGTCCACGGTGCCCTGTGCGTCGCCTATTCGGGTCGCTGCCTGCTTTCGGCGGCCCTCACCGGCCGCAGCGCCAACCAGGGAGCCTGCACCCACCCCTGCCGCTGGCGCTATTCCCTGATCGAAGAGACCCGCCCCGGGGAGCATTTCCCTGTAGAGGAGGACGGGCGCGGCACCTACATCATGAACAGCCGTGATCTCTGCCTGGTGGAATATCTGCCGGAACTGCTCAGGGCCGGAGTGAGCAGCCTGAAGATCGAGGGGCGGATGAAGAGCCGCTACTACGTGGCGGCCGTGACCCGGGTCTACCGAGCCGCCCTCGACCGCTACCTGGCCGAGCCGGCCGGCTACGTCTTCGACCCGCTCTGGCGGGAGGAACTGGAGAAGGTGAGCCATCGTCCCTACGATCGGGGATTTCTTTTCGGCGGCGGCGATCCCCTGATCCACCGCGACGACTCCCGCTACCGGCGCAGCTTCGACTTCGTCGGCGTGGTGCTGGAGGTGTACGGCGACGGGCGCAGCCTGATCGGCGGCCGCAACCGGTTCTTCCCGGGAGAAACCCTGGAACTCATCGGCCCGGCCATGCGTCAGGCGACTTTTCGGGTGGGGGCAGTGCAGGGAGAAGACGGCAGTCCCTTGTCCGTCGTTCAGCCCAATGCCCGGGTAGTGCTGGAACTTCCGGCTGGAGCGCAGGCAGGGGATCTTTTGCGGCGGGAGAAGAAAAGCGGGGAGTGAGTCCCGGGTCCCGGGTCCCGAGTCCCTGACCTTGGACCTTGGACCCGCGACCCGGGACCGGTTTTTACGCCGGCACCAGCGGTGCGGAATTCCAGCAGACCTTCCGCTGCACGTCGCAGCAGGTAAGCACCCGTCCGTAGACGGCGCCGGTATCGAGACCGATCTTGTTTTTACTGAAGAAGGGCTCTTGCAACGGCGTATGGCCGAAGACCACGGTCTGTCCCCAGTCGTAGTCCGAGTCGATGAACTCGTCGCGGATCCAGAGCAGATCGCGTTCGTCCTGCTTCGCCAGTGAGCGTCCGGGGCGCAGGCCGGCGTGGACGAAGATAAAATCTTCCGTGGCGAAGGACGGTTGCAGCGCCTCGAGGAAGTCGAGATGCGCCTTGGGGATGTGGACGCCCGCCGCTTCCAGGTAGCTCTCCAGGGTGGTGTCGCCGCCGTTGTAGATGAACAGCATCTGGTTGCGGCCGGACAGAAAATCGAGGAACATCGCCTCGTGATTCCCCTTGAGAAAGACGCTGTTCGGAAACCTTCGGCCGAAGTCGAGCAGGTAGTCGAGTACCCCCTTGCCGTCCGGGCCCCGGTCGATAGAGTCGCCGAGAAAGACCAGCCGGTCGGATTCGGTAGGCTCGACCCGGGCGATCAGCCGCTGCAGATGGTCGAGGCAGCCGTGGATGTCGCCAACCGCCAGCAGGCGGCCGCGGACGGTAACGGCCTGTTCCGGTTTTGCCAGCACCTTGTCAGCCTCCTCTTTGCTTGTCTGGCCACTCTTGAAGTTTAGCCGGTTCCGGCATTTCCTCCAGGGCCGGCTTCGGGCGCCCGGGTAAAGGCCTTTGGCCGGTTGCCATTTTCTGCTATGATTCCGGAGGCCGCCATTGTCCAAATAAGGAATAGAATGACCGACGTCTTTCAGCCCCGCCCGATCAGTCTGGCCAAGAGTACCCTCCTGGTCTTGCTGCTTGCCCTGCTGCTGCTGTTCAACCAGGGGCGAGATCTGCTCTACGGAATCATCTCCTTCGCCCTGCTGGCGAGCTATCACCTCTTTACCGATAGTCGCTTCAGCAGCGAACAAATCCGCAACACCGGCCTGATGACGCTGCACATCGGCATCTATCTGCTGCTGTGCACCTTGGTGATCTGGGTCACCACCGAGGAAGAGGAAAGCGTCAACTGGATCATTTACCTTCTGCCCGTCGCGGTGGCGGCCGCCAGTCTCAGCCTGAAGAATACCCTGGTGACCTGTGCCGTCGCCACGGCGCTTTTTTTCAGCCAGGTGCCGCCGGCGCTTTTGCTTGATCCCGACAAACGGAGCGAGGAGCTGCCGGAACTGTTGGTGTTCGCCATCACCTTTTTTCTCGTCGGCGTACTTATCCAGAGCTACTCCGAGCAGAGTCGCCGCCAATTGGCGCGCCAGCAAGAGCTCAATGAACGGTTGATGGAGAATCAGGCGATCCTCAAGGAGTCTCTCGACCGGCTCAATGCCGCCGAAGAAACCCTGCGCCGCCAGGACCGGCTGGCCGCCCTCGGCGAAATGTCGGCCGGCATCGCCCACGAGATTCGCAACCCCCTGGGGGTCATTTCCTCCTCGGCGCAGCTGCTCGGCCGGAAAATAGCCGATCCGGTCGCAGGCGTCCGACAACTGCTGGACATCATCCAGGAAGAGACGATCCGCTTGAACGGCCTGATCACGGATTTCCTCACCTTCGGCCGGCCGTCCCAGCCTGTTCTCTGCCGCAGCGACCTGCGGGCGGTTGCCGCCCGTGCCGTCGAGCATGTCGAAGGGTTGGCCCGGGAACGTTCGATTCGGGTCGTCGCCGAACTCCCGGAAACCCCCATGCCGGCATCGGTCGATCCGGATATGATCCAGCAGGTGCTGCTCAACCTGCTGCTCAATGCACTGGAGGCCAGTCGACCGGAGGGGGTAGTGACGGTGCGCCTGCAGCCGGCCGACACCTCGCTCCGCCTCGAGGTTCATGACAACGGCTGCGGCATCCCGCCGGAGAACCTGTCGAAAATCTTCAACCCCTTCTTTACCACCAAGGAGAAGGGGACGGGGCTGGGTCTCGCCAACGCCCACCGGATCATCGAAACGCACGGCGGCAGCCTGACCGTCAGCAGTTCGCCGGAGGCCGGGACGACCTTCTGCATCACCCTCCCCCGGCAGGAGGCCTAGATGGCGCACATCCTGGTTGTCGACGACGAAAAAAACTATCGGGCAATCCTGGCCCAACTGCTCGAGGGAGAAGGGTACCGGGTCTCCACTGCCGAGAACCCCTTTGCCGCCCTTGAGCTGCTGAGCCGTGAAAGCGTCTCTCTGATTCTGTCGGACCTGCGGATGCCGCGCATGGATGGAATGGCCTTCTTGCAGCAGGTGCGGGAGGCTGTGGGGGACGTCCCCTTCGTGATCCTGACCGCTTTTGCCACGGTGGAGACGGCCCTGGCGGCGATGAAGGCCGGCGCCTTCGACTATCTGCTCAAGCCGTTCAAAAACGAGGATATCCTTCTGACGGTGGCCAAGGCTCTCGCCTATGCCCGTCTGCAGACGGAGAATGCGGCCTTGCGGCGCCAGTTGGAGCAGGGGCGGGAGCGGGAGCTCCTCGGCGAGAGTCCGGCGATCGGTAAACTGCTGCTCGATATCGGCCGGGTCGCGCCGGCCCGCACCTCCGTGCTGATCGTCGGCGAGAGCGGTACCGGCAAAGAGCTGGTGGCGCGGGCCCTGCACCGGGCGAGTCCCCGGGGCAAGGGGCCACTGGTGAGCATCAATTGTGCGGCCTTTGCCGAGAACTTGCTGGAGAGCGAGCTCTTCGGTCACGAACGCGGCGCGTTCACCGGGGCAACCGAACGCAAGCGCGGCCTGCTGGAGGTGGCCGATGGCGGCACCCTCTTTCTTGACGAAATCGGCGAATTCCCCCTGAGCCTGCAGCCCAAGCTGCTGCGTGTGCTGCAGGAGCGACGCTTCCGCCGGGTCGGCGGCACGGCCGAAATCGAGAGCGATGTGCGGGTGTTGGCGGCAACTCACCGCGACCTCGCTGCGATGCTCACCTCCGGGGCTTTCCGCGAGGATCTCTACTATCGCCTCAATGTCGTGACCCTGCCTGTGCCGCCGCTGCGGGAGCGGCCGGAAGACGTTCCCCTGCTGGCCCTGCATTTCCTGCGGCGCTTCGCCCGTGAACTCGACCGGCCGGTGGTCTCCCTGCACCCCGAAGCCCTGAAGATCCTGCAGGGATATGCCTGGCCCGGCAACGTGCGCGAACTGCAGAACGTCATCGAACGGGGAGTTCTCTTCTGTACCGGCGATACGCTGCAGGTTGCCGATCTGCCCGAACCGCTGCGGCAATCGTGCGGGGAGACCACTGCTCCAGCCGTTTCCCTGGAACTCGACCGCCCCCTGCCCGAACTGCTCGATGCCGTCGAAGAGGACCTGATCCGTCGGGCGCTGGTCAAGGCCCGCGGCGTCCAGGCGCAGGCGGCCGAGCTGCTTGGCATCAGCCGCAGCAATCTGCAGTACAAGCTGAAAAAGTTCGGCCTGGAGTGACGGCGGCGCCGGACTCCGGTCAAACGTTCAAAAATTCGGCCGCCGCCGGTTTTTCAACTCCCCGGCGTTCAAATTTTTTGACGACTTCTTTTCTCCAGCCTCCTTTTCCCCAGCGATTGCAGCGGGTTGACTTTATGGCAAGAGAATTGCTCTAGGTCTGGTCAGCCATGACCCAACCAGGAGGAAAGACCATGCCATTTGTCATCAGCCCCCGCCTCATCCGTAAAGCGCGACCAGTAGGTCTGCGGATCGCCGCCACTCTGACCGTTGTCGCCCTTCTGTACACCGAGCCGCTTCATCGCAACGGCAGCCTGCCCCTCGGCTGAATCCACTGAAGTCGACCGATCGTCTGCGAACGGGACGCGTTGGCGTACTCTTTTCAGGAGATGCAGAGATGAAGAATGCCGGCAACGGATCCCCCCGCCTTCTGACGACCCCCCTGGTTTTTGCCGGCCTATACCTGGGAATTTCCGCGCTACTGCGCCTGATCCTTTGGTGGCGCTACGGGCTCCCCGCAGACGTGGTCCCGACCCGCCTGCCGGGCCTTCTGTCTGCAGGTGCGGTCAACGACCTGGTGCAGCTTCTCTACCTGCTGGCTCCGCTGGCTCTCTACCTTTTCCTGCTCCCCCGGCGTCTGGCCGCCGGCCGCTGGCACCTGCGGTCTTTCGCCCTCGGGACATGGCTGACTCTTTTCGGCCTGCTCTATCTGCAGGCGGCCGAATACTGCTTCTTCGAGGAGTTCGATTCCCGCTTCAACCTGGTGGCGGTCGACTATCTCCTCTACCCGCACGAGGTCCTGCTCAATATCTGGGACACCTATCCGGTGCTGCCTGTCCTGCTGGGAGTTGCCCTGCTGTCGGCCCTTCTCTGCCGGTGGCTCTGGCCCCTGCTCCGGCGCGACATGGAGAGGCCGCTCCCGCTGGCCGCGCGGGGGCAGTTGCTGACCGGGCATCTGCTGCTGCTCGTGCTGGCTGCCGTCTCCTTCTCCACCGACACTCTGGCCTTTTCCGACAATCGTGTGGCCAACGAAATCGCCGCCAACGGTATCAGCAGCCTGTTCCGGGCCTTCCGTACCAACGATCTCAGTTATGACCGCTATTACCGGACCGTCGACAGCCAGAAGGCGTTCCGGTTGGCCCGCGGCGAGCTGGCCCGGGGGCAGGGCGTCGGCTTCACCAGCGGTGACCAGACCGATCTCAACCGGACCTACGCGGCAAATCCCACCGGTCTCGGGAGCATGAACGTGGTGGTGATCGTCGAGGAATCGCTGGGTGCGGGGTTCGTCGGCGCCTATGGCGACAGCCGGGGACTGACCCCCAATTTCGACCGCCTGGCCGCTGACGGACTCCTCTTCCGCAACGCCTTTGCCACCGGAACCCGGACCGTGCGCGGGCTCGAGGCGATCACGCTCTCCTTTCCGCCGATTCCGAGCGAGTCGGTCGTCAAGCGCCCCGGCAGCGAGAATGTTGCCAACTGGGGAAAGGTGATGCAGGACAATGGCTACCACACCAGCTTCCTCTACGGCGGCTACGGCTATTTCGATAACATGAATCATTTCTATGAGAGCAACGGCTTTGCCCTGAGCGACCGCACGGATATCCCCGAGCCGGCCTTCGCCAATATTTGGGGGGTATCGGACGAGGACCTCTTCAGGCATGCCCTGGACTACTTCGACGGCGTTCACAAGAGCGGGCAGCCGTTCTTTTCCATCATCATGACCACCTCCAACCATACGCCCTATACCTTTCCTTCCGGCATCCCCGGCGTCCCCGCCCAAGGCGGCGGCCGCAAGGCCGGCATCCGCTACGCCGATTACGCCCTGGGGCGCCTCTTCGAGCAGGCGCCGCGGCATTCCTGGTTCGACAACACCCTCTTCGTAATTGTTGCCGACCACGACGCGCGGGTCTACGGACGGGCCCAGGTGCCGGTCAAGCGCTACCGGATTCCGCTGCTGGTCTACGCCCCGGGCAGGGTGGCGCCGGAAACGGTAGAGACCCCGACCAGTCAGATCGACATCGCCCCGACGGTTCTCGGGATGCTCGGTCTTCCCTACACCGCCCCCTTCTACGGCGAGAATGTCCTGCAGACGCAGGCTGGCCAGCCTCGCCCCATCCTGCTCAACCACAATCACGATGTCGCCCTGCTGCTGGAGGACCGGTTGGTGGTGCTGGGTCTGAACAGGCGCGCCGAGACTTATCGCTACGACGCCGCAGCCGACCGTCTCGACCTGCTCCCCGAGAACCGGGAGCTGACCGAACTGGCCACCGCCTACTACCAGAGCGCCTTCGAGCTGTTCAGGTCTCATCGTTATCAGTGATATGACTCGACTGCGTTTCGATACCCGTCCGGCATCAGGACGCGCTGTATCCTGTGGCGCTCATTATTCTGCCGGTCGCTCTCGGCTTTTCGCCATTGTCTTTAAATGGAAGGGCCTTGTATTTTAAAAGGAAGTTGTGCCATTCTGCTGGCACGGCCGCCGGCCGGGGAAGCCCTTCCCGCAGGGCGGAGGTAGCAACAAAGGAGATGATCAATCGATGCCCCAGCCCAATAACCGTTTTCGCTCCCTGCTATTCCCCGAAGCCCTCTTCACCGCCGGCGTCTATGTCCTGCTGCTGGCTCTCTTCGCCGTGCTGCGCCTGCTGCTGCTGTGGCGCAACACCGGTATGGCCCGACAGATTCCTGCCGAGCTGCTGGCTCAAAGCTTCTGGGTCGGGCTGCGCTTCGACCTGGCGGTCAGCAGCTACCTGCTGATTCCCTTCTTTCTGCTGCTGCTGGTGCTGCGCGGCCGCCAGCGGGTCTGGCTGCTGACGGGTCTGGCTGCGGTCGTCGGCGGGGTGATCTTTTCAAGTCTGGCCGAGATCGAGTTCTACCGGGAGCTGGAATTCCGCTTCAATACCGTGGTCTTCGAGTACCTGAACCATCCCCGGATCGTCGCCGGCATGGCTTGGGAGGGATATCCGGTGCTGCGCTACCTGCTGGTCTGGGCGCTTCTCCTGGGCCTTTTTTCCGCCGCCTGCTCCTGGCTTTACCGGCGCCTTCTGCTGCCGGCGACGCCGGTCCGGGGAGCGTCGGCAATCCTTGCCCGCACCATGGGGGTGACGCTGATGCTGGCCCTGATGGTCTTTGCCTCCCGCGGGGGCTTTGCCCACGAGCCGCTGCGCTGGGGGGATGCCTTTTTCTCCGAGGAGCCGTTTGCCAACGATCTGGCCCTCAACGGTGTCTTCACCCTGGGGCGCAGCATCCTGGAGAAGGCCAGCGGCAGGGACAAGGTCTGGACCGGCACCCTGGCCGCCGACGAGGCGGGCCGCCTGACCCGACAGATGCTGTTGCTGCCGCATGAGACCGACCTGAGCAGCGCCGACCATCCGATCCTGCGGCAGGACACGCGCTCTAACGATGCCGCACCGCTGCTGCTGCGTCGCGACCCCGCCCGGCCGATGAACGTGGTGGTGATTCTCATGGAAAGCTTTGCCGGCCGCCACACCGGCGCCCTCGGTGCGCCGGGCGGCATCACCCCCGCCTTCGACGCCCTCTGCCGGCAGGGGATACTGTTTGAGCGGGCCTTTTCCAACGGCACCCATACTCACCAGGGGGTCTTTGCCAGCCTCGCCTCCTTCCCCAACCTGCCGGGGTTCGAATACCTGATGAAGACCATGGAGGCCAAGCAGGAGTTCTCCGGCATCCCGGAGCTCCTCGATCGCGCGGGCTACCAGTCGATTTTTCTCTACAACGGCCTCTTCTCCTGGGACAACAAGGAGGGTTTTTTCCGCCAGCACGGCATGGACCGGTTCGTCGGGCGGGAGGACTACATCAATCCCACTTTCGTCGATCCGGTCTGGGGGGTCTCCGACTATGACGTCTTCATGCGCGCCAACGAGGAATTCAGGATGCTGGCCGCCAAGGGCCCCTTCTTCGGCGCCATCCTGACCCTTTCCAATCACTCACCTTTCAACCTGCCCGATCCGCTCCCCTTTGCACGGATTACCACCGGCGACGACATGGAGCTCCGCCTCAATTCCATGCGCTACGCCGACTGGGCCCTGGGCGAGTTCTTCCGCCAGGCGCAGGGGGAAGAGTGGTTCCAGAACACCCTCTTCGTCCTGACCGGCGACCACGGCTTCGGCACCGTGCCCCCCATCACCGAGATGCGGCTCGACCGGCAGCATGTGCCGCTGCTCTTCTACAGTCCCGCCCTCGACCCGGCCGCCGTCGGCCGTCGGCGCACCGTCGCCAGCCAGGTCGACATCGGGCCGAGCGTCCTCGGACTGCTCGGCCTGGAACTGCCCCACCAGGCGTGGGGGCGCAACCTCTTCGCCCCTGGTCTCAAGGACGACGGCTTCGCCGTGGTCAAGCCCTCAGGCGGCGAGGACATGGTCGCCCTGATCGAGGGGGATTTCGTCCTGATCCGGGAGCCCAAGGGAAATACCCTGCTCTATCGCTGCGACTTCGGTTTTCCGCCGCGGGTGGAACTGCTGCCGAAAGGTGAGGCGGCCGAGCGGCGGGCGGCGATGCTGAAACAGATGCAGGCCTATGTCGAAACGGGCCTGCTCTCCCTGCGCGGCCGGAAGCTGGGTGTTCCCGAGGCATTGGACAAGGTCGGGCGGCTCGAGCCCAAGACGTTTTAATTTTTCGAATAAAACCAGGGGAAATACATTTCCCGGAAACGCAGACCATGAAGATCAAGCTGATCGCCAATCCGATCGCCGGCGGCAACGCTCTGGCGAGCATCCGCCGGGCGCAGGAATGCCTGGCGCGCCGGGGCTGCA
>DATBML010000452.1:0-5586 GCA_036554885.1 Desulfuromonadales bacterium | reverse complement strand
GAGTCGCTCGGGGCGCGGGCCAGCAGATGGATGATGACCTCGGTGTCGGCGGTGGTGGAGAAGATCGAACCGCGATGCTCCAGGTCGTTGCGAAGCTCCTGGGCGTTGACCAGGTTGCCGTTATGGGCGATGGCGATCGAGCCGCGCACGTAGTCGACCATGATCGGCTGGCAGTTCTTGAAATCGTTGCCGCCGGCGGTGGAATAACGAACATGCCCGATGGCGCTGCGTCCCGGCAGCGTCTCGAAGACCGAATCGTGTTTGAAAACGTCGGCGACCAGCCCCATCCCCTTGTGGGCCCGCAGGCGTTCGCCGTCGGAGGCGACGATGCCGCAGCTCTCCTGGCCGCGGTGTTGCAGGGCATAGAGCCCCAGATAGGTCAGGTTGGCCGCCTCGGGGTGACCGTAGATCCCGAAGACGCCGCATTCCTCATGGAGTTTATCGAACATGAAATCGAGTGATCCTCTGCGTTAAGGAATTTTTACCCGATGAATCAGGTACTTGCGAACGGACCGTCCGTTCCGGACCAGAGGCAATATAGCACAGACCGCCGGCAAAAAGATACCCCCGGAGGATGCCGCGGGGGTGTAGGGGCGCAGTATGCTGCGCCCTGGGCAGGGCGTGCCGTGCCCCTACAACTCACTCCGAATGAAATCGACGGCATTCCGGTAGAGCCACAGTCCCATCCCTTCCTCCGGCAACCCATCTTCCCGGGTCCAGCGCGGGTGGTGGGTACGGTGGACGTAGGCTTCGGGATGCGGCATGAGACCGAAAATGCGCCCCGTTTCGTCACAGAGGCCGGCAATGGCCGCCTGCGAGCCGTTGGGGTTGTACGGATACTCCATGGAGGGGGCAAGGAAACCGGGGTCGGCGTATTTTAAAACTGCCAGATGTCGGGCCTCGATAGTCTCAAGCAGCGACGTCGATTCGGCGACGAACTTGCCTTCACCGTGCCGGATGGGAAGGTAGAGCCCCTTCAGCCCGCGGGTAAAGACACAGGGCGAGGCGGGATCAGCCTTGAGGTAGACCCAGCGGTCCTCGAAGCGACCGCCGTCATTGAAGGTCAGGGTCGTGCTTTGCTGCCGGTAATCGCCGCCGAGGGCCGGCAGCATCCCCATCTTGACCATCAACTGGAAACCGTTGCAGACTCCCATCACCAGCTTGCCATCGGAGATGAACCGCCGCACCTGGTCGATCAGGTGCTCGCCGCGTCCGCGCACCGGCGCGTGCAGGAGGCGGTTGGCGCCGGCCTTGGCACTGCCGAGATCGTCGCCGTCAAGGAATCCGCCCGCCAGGTTGAGGAAATGGTAACCATCCAGTTGGACGCGGCCGGCCAGCAACTCGGCAATGTGGACGATATCGGCGACGTCGGCGCCGCCCAGACGGCAGGCGTTGGCCACTTCCCGTTCACAGTTGGTCCCGTTGCCGGCGATGACGATGGCTTTGACTGTCTTGGCCATGATTTTACAGCTCCCGGAGAGGCGACTGCCACGCCTCCTTGAGTTCGTGAATGGAGGTGCGGACGAGAATCTCGCCGGCCAGACCGGTCAGACGCAGTTCTGCGTCGTTGCAGACCTCCCCGATCAGGCAATGATCGAGGCCGGCGAAGATCCTTTCGAAGCGCCCCTGATGCTCCGGATGGACGGCGACCAGCAGGCGACTGGCCGTCTCGGAGAAGAGCAGGTGATCCTCCTGCAGCAAGCTGTCCGTTGTCACCTTCCGCAGATCGGCGTGGATGCCCAAGCCCCCGGCAAAGGCCATCTCCGCCAGGGCGACACCGAGACCGCCGTCAGAGAGGTCGTGGCAGGAGGCAATCAGCCCCTCGTCCTGCGCCCGGTTGATCGCCCGATACCGGGCCAGAGCCGAGGCAGCATCGACCCGCGGTACATTCCTGCCGAGATGCCCCTGCAGAGCGTAGTACTCGGAACCGCCCAGTTCGTCGCGGGTGACGCCGAGCAGGTAGACGAGGTCGCCGGCCCGCTTGACGTCCATGGTCACCGCCCGGCGCACGTCGTCGATCTTGCCGAGGACCGAAAAGAGCAGGGTCGGCGGTATCGAAATCTTGGTGTCACCGATCTGGTAGTCGTTCTTCATCGAGTCCTTGCCAGAGATGAGCGGCACCCCGAAGGCGACACAGTACTCGTAGAGGGCCTGGTTGGCCCGCACCAGCTGGGCCGCCTTGTATTCGCCGTCGGGCGTCTTGTCGCTTTTGACCGGGTCGCACCAGCAGAAGTTGTCGAGGCCCGCCACATGCTCGATGTTGCCGCCGACCGCCACGTAATTGCGCAGAGCCTCGTCGATGGCGTTGGCGGTCATGTGATAGGTGTCGAGGTCGCTGAAGCGCGGGCAGATGCCGTGCGCAACCACCGCCCCTTCGAAGGAGTCGTAAAGGGGGCGGACCACCGCGGCATCCGCCGGCCCGTCGTTGACCACGCCGACCAGGGGCTTGACGATGGTGCCGGCTTGAACTTCGTGGTCGTAGCGGCGGACCACGCTCTCCTTGGAACAGATATTGAGCCGGGCGAGCAGATGGCGCAGGGTGGCCGCCATGTCGAGCGGCTGCGGAAACTTCGGCTCAGCCAGCGCTTTCTCCTCCCAGCGGGCAGGGATGACCAGCTGCGGACACCCTTCGTGGAGAAACTCCATGGCCAGATAGGTCACCGTCTGACCCTGGTAGAGGCAGTGGTAGTAGCCGGTGTCGGTGAACTGGCCCAGGTCGGACGCCTCGACGTCCATCTCGCGCGCCAGGGTGATGAAGGACTCGAGCTTCTCCGGCGGCACGGCCAGGGTCATCCGCTCCTGCGCCTCTGAAATGAGAATTTCCCAGGGCTGCAGGCCGGGGTACTTGAGGGGCGCCCGGTCGAGGTGCAGTTCGAAGCCTCCGGTGTCCTGGGCCATCTCGCCGACCGAGGAGGAGAGGCCGCCGGCGCCGTTGTCGGTGATCGAACTGTAGAGGTTGCGGTCGCGGGCGACCAGCAGGAAATCGAACATCCGCCTCTGGGTGATCGGATCGCCGATCTGCACCGCGGTCACCGGCGAACCCTCGTGCAGTTCCTCCGAGGAGAAGGTGGCGCCGTGGATGCCGTCCTTGCCGATGCGGCCACCGACCATGACGATGCGGTCGCCGACGCGCGCCTTTTTCTCATGCCCGGGGCGTCCGTTGATCACCGCCGGCATGATCGCCCCGGTGCCGCAGTAAACCAGCGGCTTGCCGGCAAAGCGATCGTCGAAGACGATGGAGCCGTTGACCGTCGGGATGCCGCTCTTGTTGCCACCGTGCTCGACCCCCTCAACAACCCCCTCAAAGATGCGCCGCGGATGCAGCAGGCGCGGCGGCAGCGGCTTGTCGTAGAAAGGGGAAGCGAAGCAGAAGACATCGGTATTGAACAGCAGCCGCGCCCCCTGTCCGGTGCCGAAGGAGTCTCGGTTGACGCCGACGATGCCGGTCAGGGCGCCGCCGTACGGGTCGAGGGCACTGGGAGAGTTGTGGGTCTCGGCCTTGAAGACCAGGCTCCAGTCGTCGTTGAAGCGGATGACGCCGGCGTTGTCCTTGAAAACCGAAAGGCAGATGTCGCCCGCACCCTGGCTGGCCCGGACTTCCTGCGTCGCCCGCACGATATAGCTCTTGAACAGGGAATTGATCGTCTGCCGACCGCCCTGCCCGTCCTCGTACTCGATGCGGGCGGCGAAAATCTTGTGTTTGCAGTGTTCGCTCCAGGTCTGGGCGAGGGCCTCGAGTTCGGCATCCGTCAGTTTCCCGCCCAGCCCGACCCGGGCCCGCGCCTGGCGCACCTGCGGGTCGGCGGCATGGGCCTGGATGGTCTTCATCTCTTCGAGATTGAGGGCCAGCATTCCCTCCTTGCTGATGGCGAGCAGTTCGGCGTCGGAGACCTCGAGATCGATCTCCCGCACCGGAGCGGATTCCTGCGCCCCGACAGCCACCCGGGGGACATTCGCCGGCAGGCCGGCCCGGCGGTCGAAGCGGGTGGCCGGAACAATAGTCCAGCGCTGAATCAGCCCGTTCGCCAGGAAACCCGAGGCGATCCTTTCGGCTATCGCTTCGTCGACTGCCCCCTTGAGCAGGTACTGCACCGAGGTGTACACCCCTTCTTCGGCGGCAAAGGGGCGGCCGGTCAGGTACTGTATCGCCTCCCGGCCGGTCCGGCCTACATTGTCGGTGACACCGGGGCGGTAACCGACCTCGATCAGGATGTCGAAATCGACGGCGAGGGGGCGGTCAACCGCCACCTCCTGAATAACCGGGTCTGAAAATGGGCCGCGGGCGGCGGCCAGCACCTCGGCTTCGGCGAGCGCTGCATCCACCGTGTAAACGTCGATGGTTCGCACGCTCGCCAGGTCGATCCCGAGATGTTCGCGGATCTCCCGCCGAACCCGCTCGCCGCGGGCGTCACGGACGCCATCCTTGAGTCCAACTTCTATGCGCCAGGGCATGGTATCTCCTGTGCTGTTTTAAAATTCGGTAGAGGCGACGCATGCGTCGCCCTGGGCACGGCACGCCGTGCCCCTACATCCTCAATACGAGCTGTCCGCCTCGAACACCCGCTTGAAGATGGTGTCGACATGCTTGAGATGATAGCCGAGATCGAAGGATTCGCGGATCTTCGCCTCGCCCAGCGCCCCTACCACCTCCGAATCCGCCAGCAGCTCGGTGAGGAAGTCCTTCCCCTCTTCCCAGACCTTCATGGCGTTTTTCTGTACCAGCCGGTAGGCGTCCTCGCGGGAAACCCCGGCCTGGGTCAGGTCGAGCAGAATCTTCTGCGAAAAAACCAATCCCTTCATCTGGTTGAGGTTCTTCAGCATATTCTGCGGATAGACCACCAGGTTCCTGATCAGGCCGTTGAGGCGGCGCAGTGAAAAGTCGAGGGCAACCGTCGCGTCCGGGGCGATGTAGCGTTCAACCGAGGAGTGGGAGATGTCGCGCTCATGCCAGAGGGCTACGTTTTCCAGCGCCGGGATGCACAGCCCCCGAATATAACGAGCCTGTCCGGTCAGATTTTCGGAGAGGATCGGGTTGCGCTTGTGCGGCATGGCGGAGGAGCCTTTCTGCCCCTTGCTGAAGAACTCCTCGGCCTCCAGCACCTCGGTGCGCTGCAGGTGGCGGATCTCCACGGCGATGCGCTCCAGCGAAGAGGCAATCACCGCCAGGGTGCAGAAGTATTCGGCGTGGCGGTCGCGGGGGATGACCTGGGTCGAGACCGGCTCGGGCCGGAGGCCCAGCTTCGCGCAGACATACTCCTCGACCCGCGGATCGATGTTGGCAAAAGTGCCGACCGCCCCGGAGATGGCGCCGGTGGCACTGTTTTCACGGGCCGCGGCCAGGCGGCGGCGGTTGCGCGCCATTTCGGCATACCAGGTGGCAAGCTTGAGGCCGAAGGTGACCGGCTCGGCGTGGATGCCGTGCGAGCGTCCCATGCAGACGGTGTCCTTATGCTCCCAGGCGCGGGCCTTGATCGACTCGAGCACCATCGCGAGATCGGCCAGCAACTCGTCGGCGGCCTGCACCAGTTGCACAGAGAGGCAGGTGTCGAGGACATCGGAGGAGGTCATCCCCTGGTGAATGAAGCG
>DATBML010000341.1:0-3537 GCA_036554885.1 Desulfuromonadales bacterium | reverse complement strand
TTGCGTTTTTTCTTCGCCCCCTCTTCAGCGGTTTCGGCCTCGGCCGCTGCTTCCGCCGTTTTCTCGACCTGCAGGGGGGCCGGCCGCGGTTCGGGCAGCGGAGCCGGGACGCCCGCATCGACGTATTCGGCGGGTAGTTCCTCTTTGTCCCGTTTCAGAAAGGAAAGTTCCATCTGCCCGGCAATGAAATCGGGGCGACCCTTGACGAAGATCGTCGCCTGATGGCGCCGCTCCATCTCCAGCAACTCTTCGCGCTTGGTGTTGAGCAGGTAGGTGGCCACCTCTAGGGGTACTTCCCCCTCGATGCGGCCGATCTGACCCTTGGCGATGCCTCCGTGAATCTTACGCAGGAAGGCCACCGTCTGCGCTTCGACGTTCTTGATCCGGCCGCTTCCCTGGCAGTGCGGGCAGGGGAGGTAGGAACCCTCGGCCAGCGCCGCCTTGATCCGCTGGCGGCTCATCTCCAGCATGCCGAACTGGCTGATCTTGCCGATGGTAACTCGCGCCTTGTCGTTCTTCAAGGCGTCCTTGAGACGCTTCTCGACTTCGCGGACATGCTTGCGGTCGCGCATGTCGATGAAGTCGATGACGATCAGCCCGCCGAGGTCCCGAAGGCGAAGCTGGCGGCCGACTTCCTCGGCGGCCTCGAGGTTGGTCTTGTAGGCGGTCCCTTCCACCCCCTGTTCCCCGGCCATCTTGCCGGAGTTGACATCGACCGCCACCAGCGCCTCGGTGGTGTCGATGACGATGGAGCCGCCGGAGGGTAGGGGGACCTTGTTCTTGACGATCGTCTCGATCTGCTCCTCGATCTGGTAACGGGAGAAGATGGGACGTCGCTCCTGGTGCAGTTTGACCAGACGGGCGAACTCCGGCATCACCTGCTGGAAGAAATCCTTGGCCTCCTGGCAGACCTTCGGGTCGTCGACCAGAACCTCGTCCATGTCGGCGCTGAAGTAGTCGCGAATGGACCGGATGACCAGGTTCGACTCCTTGTAAATGAGAGCCGGGGCCTTGACCTGGCTGGCGAGTGTCTGCAGGTTGTCCCAAACCCGGACCAGATAGTCGAAGTCGCGCCTGAGTTCCTCGTTGGTCTGGCCGATGCCGGCGGTGCGTACGATGTAGCCCATGTGCTCGGGGAGGTCGAGGGAGGCCATCGCCGCCTTGAGCTTCTTGCGCTGGGATTCGTCCTCGATCTTGCGCGAGACCCCCTTGGTGTCGCTGTCGGGCATCAGCACCATGAAACGGCCAGGCAAGGAGAGGAAGGTGGTCAGGGCCGCGCCCTTGGTCCCACGCTCCTCCTTGACCACCTGGACCAGCAGCTCCTGGCCGCGACGCAGGATGTCGGTGATGCGCGGACGCCCCTTGTCTTCGCCGGCCTTGAACAGCGACGGGTGGATGTCGCCCATCTGCAGAAAGCCGAGCCGTTCGGCACCGTAATCGACGAAGGCGGCCTGCAGCCCGGGCTCGACCCGCACCACAACCGCCTTGTAGATGTTCCCCTTGGTCTGTTCCTTGCCGGCGATTTCGATATCGAGTTCGGTCAGGATGCCGTCCTCGACGATGGCCACCCGGTTCTCTTCGGGATGGGTGGCGTTGATCAGCATCTTCTTGGTCATTTTCTAGCTTTCCGGCCGCTTGCGCAAAGCGGCCTCAATGGGTGTGGAGCAGGGGCGGTCCCCCGCGTACGGTCCGCCAACCGGTATCCGGCGCGCCGCTCCGAAGGGAGCGGGGACTCGGACAACATCGATCGGCGGTTCCGGCGAAAAATCTGCTCTTCTTTATATATCCAGGAGCCATAAGGCCCGGTGGAGACGCTCTGGGCGGGCCGCAGAAGGCCCGAAAGCGCGCTAACTATAACAGAGAATTGAGGGTTTGGGTAGAGAGAAGGAGGCGCTGTCCGTTTTCCGAGTTGACCGGATTGCGGCCGCTTCGCCCTTCCCCCCATCCCCCCTCCTGTGCTATAAACGTCCCCATGCTGCAACTACGAAACATCGTCAAGGATTTCGCTGGTCGGCGGATTTTCAACGGCATCAACTGGCACCTGCGCCCCGGCGACAAGGTCGGCCTGTGCGGGGAAAACGGCGCCGGCAAGACCACCCTGCTCAGGATGCTGGCCGGGCAGGTCGCGCCCGATGGCGGCGAGGTCCAGGCCGCCAGGGGAACCACCTTCGGCTACCTGCCGCAGGACGGTCTGGAGTACCGCGGCCGTTCTCTCTTCGCCGAGGTCCGCTCGGCCCTCGGCGAACTGCTCGCCATGGAGGCGGAAATCGGCCGACTGGAAGAGGCCATCGCCCGCCGCCACGACCCCGACGACCTCGACCGCTACGCCACCCTGCAGGAAGCTTTCCGCCAGCGCGGCGGCTACACCATCGAAACCGAGATCGGCAAGGTGCTCGCCGGCCTCGGTTTTGCCGAGGCCGACTGGGAGAAGCCCTGCGAGCATTTCTCCGGGGGCTGGCAGATGCGCATCGCCCTCGCCAGGCTGCTGCTGCAGCGCCCCAACCTGCTGCTGCTCGACGAGCCGACCAACCACCTCGATCTCCCCGCCCGCGACTGGCTGGAGAGTTATCTCGCCGCCTATCCCCATGCCGTGATGCTGGTCTCCCACGACCGCTTCTTTCTCGACCAGGTGGTCGGCCGCATCGTCGAGGTCTGGAACGGCTCGCTCACCGAATATCCCGGCAACTACAGCCGCTATCTCGAAGAACGAGAGCGGCGCGTCTCGGCGCTGCTCGAAGAGAAGCGGCGCCAGGACGAGGAGATCGGCAAGATCGAGGCGTTCATCAGCCGCTTCCGCTACCAGGCGAACAAGGCCTCTCTGGTGCAGAGCCGGGTGAAGCAGCTGGAGAAGATCGAGCGCATCCAGGTTCCTCCGCAGCGCAAGAAGATCGCTTTCCGCTTCCCGGAGCCGCCCAAGGGGGGACGGGTCGCTCTCGAACTGCAGGGTGCCTCCCAGAGCTACGGCGAGCTGACCGTGCTCGCCGGCGTCGACCTGACCGTGGAGAAGGGGGAGCGCGTCGCCCTGGTCGGTCCCAACGGCGCCGGCAAGTCTACCCTGATGCGCCTGCTGGCCGGGGTGGAGGCGCCGCGGGCGGGACGGCGGATCGAGGGGCACAACCTGCATCCGGCCTATTTTGCGCAGGACCAGGCCAAAGTCCTGGATCCCTCCCGCAGCGTGCTCGACGAGATCACCACCGCCGCCCCTTTCGACATGGTGCCGCGGGTGCGCGACATTCTCGGTGCCTTCCTCTTTTCCGGGGACGATGTGCACAAGAAGGTGTCGGTACTCTCCGGCGGCGAGCGCAACCGGCTCGCCCTGGCCATCCTGCTGCTGCGCCCGGCCAACCTGCTGCTGCTCGACGAGCCGACCAACCATCTCGACCTGCAGTCGAAGGAGGTCCTGCTGGAGGCGCTGCGCGGATATTCCGGCACCCTGGTATTCGTCTCCCACGACCGTTATTTCGTCGATGCCCTCGCCACCCGGGTCATCGAGGTCGGCGCCGGCCGCATCGAGTCGTATTTCGGCAACTACGAGGA
>DATBML010000040.1:0-1690 GCA_036554885.1 Desulfuromonadales bacterium | reverse complement strand
GGACGCTGTTTTCCGCCTTGCAGGCCACCGTGCAGGCCTTGCAGTCGATACACCTGCGGGTATCGAGCACGATGGCGAATCGTTTGTTCTGCATAAAAGCTCCTTGGAAAATCTGTCTCACGCCCGCTCGCTTGGCTCGCTCAAGGCGCAAAGGTAGGAATCAACCCAAGGCCTGGAGTTTTTCTTTGCGCTCTTTGCGCCTTTGCGTGAGATCGCTTTTTGTTTTCAGGCCGGAAGAATCTCCACGAAGGTCTCATGCATGGCGACGTTGCCGGAAATGGGACAGGTCTTCTCCTCGATCAGGGCAGCGTCGCACCCCCCCTTGCCGTAGATGTTGGTCAAACCCCTGGAGAGGACGCCGAAACCGTGCGCCATGTAGACGCTGTCCGGCCGGATCTTCTCCGTTACCTCGAGTTTCAGGGTCTCCTCGCCGACGGCGCTGCGCACCTTCACCAGCCGCCCGTTCTTCAGCCCCAGCCGGGCTGCCTCCAGGGTGTTGAGCCACAGGGTATTTTCCGGCATGATGTCGTGCAGGTAAGGGTTGTTCGCCGTGGTGCCATGGGTGAAGAAGGCATGGCGGCCGACGAGCAGGCGGTATTTGTCAGCGGGAACCGCTTCCGGCGGTGCGTAGACGGGAAGCGGATCGAGGCCGTTCTCCGCGTACTTTTCCGAATAGATCTCCACCTTGCCGCTCTTGGTCTTGAGCGGCTTGCCGTAGGTCGTGCCGTAGACCGGCTGCTCCGCCTCCAGATAGACCCCCTTGGTTTTGAGATCCTCGAGGATTTTCGGATTGGCCTGCACCATGTGCTCGATGTGCTCCTCCATGGTGAAGTCGAATTGCTCGGCGATTTCGTCGCCGAGGCGCCTGGCCAGCTCCTGCATGATCCAGAGGCAGGGCCTGCTCTCGAACATCGGCTCGATCGCCGGCTGGCGGAAGGCGACCACCGGCACGATGCCGCCGAGCACTTCCGGCGGATCGAGGCGCTCCAGATAGGTCGCTTCGGGGAGCACCACGTCCGAGTACCAGGCGGTATCGCTCATGGTGATGTCGATGGTGCAGATGAAGTCCATCTGCTCCATCATCTTCAGGCTCTTGGCGCGATTGGGAACCGAGGCGAGCACGTTCTGCTTGTAGACCAGCATCCCCTTGACCGGATAGGGCTTGCCCTCCAGCACCCGGTCGCGGAAGATCGGCCAGGAACCGTCCTTTTCCGAAAGGTAGGTGACGGCGCCCTCGTCGAGGCGGCCCGGAACATCATCGTACCAGGGGGCAAGGTAGTCGTGCTTGTTCACGGCGATGCTGCGGTTAGGTAGCAGCCCCCCCTCGACGTCCCAGTTGCCGACCACCGCGTTGAGGATCGCCATGGCCCGGCGCATCTGGGTGTCGTTGGCGAAGAAGGAGGAGCGGCGCCCCTGGTAGTAGACCGCCTTCGGCGCCGCGGCGGCGAATTCGCGGGCGATGCGGCGGATATCGGCGGCCGGGATGTCGCACTCGGCGGCGGCCCACTGGGGGGTGTACGGTTCGATGTGGGGAACCAGCTGGTCGAAACCGACGGTCATCGTCTCGACGAAGTCTTTGGCGTAGAGCTCCTCCTTGACGATGACGTGGATCATCGCCAGGATGAAGGCCATGTCGGTCCCCGGCCGGATCGGGTACCACTCGTCGGCCTTGGCCGCCGTCTTGGTGAAA
>DATBML010000383.1:0-3889 GCA_036554885.1 Desulfuromonadales bacterium | reverse complement strand
GTGCGCAGGTTGTGGAAATCCAGCAGATGCTCATGGTGGGCGTGGATCAGTTGTTCCACCTCCTTGCGGATTGTTTCGGGAAGTTGCTCGTCGAGCACGTCGCGCAGGCTGTTGCGGACCAGCCGAATGGCTTCGTAGAGGATGTAGAGGGCAACCAGCAGGGAGAGTACGGGGTCGAGCCACGGCAGGTCGAAGAAGGTGATGGCCCCCAGTCCGACCACCAGCGCCAGGTTGGTATAGACGTCCATGGCGAAGTGCAGCGAGTCGGCCTGCAGCGCCGAGGAATCGGTTTCGCGGGCAACACGGCGCAGGAAGCGGGCGAGTACCCAGGAGACGGCGGCACTCAGCAGCAGCACCACCATCCCTTCGCCGAGACGGGCCAGGGTAGCGCCGCGGAGCAGCCGCCGGATTGATTCGAAAATAATCCAGCCGCCGGAGAGGGCGATCAGCAGAGACTGGACCAGGGTGGCCACCGTTTCGAACTTGCCGTGACCGAAGGGATGGCTGGTGTCGGCAGGTTGCTCCGCCTGGCGGATACCGTAATAATTGACGCCCGACATCAGAATATCGAGCAAGGAGTCGATCGCCGAAGAGATCACCGCCAGTGACCCCGTCGCCAGGCCGGTCCCCAGCTTGAGTGCGGCGAGCGAGGCAGCCGTTCCGATGGAAAAGCGGGCAGCGCGTATTTTGGGGGAGGGTTTGGACATCAATGAACCGGAAATCAGTTTTAGAACCGGAAATCAGTTTTAAGTGTTAGGTTTTAAGCTTAAAACTTAACACTTAAAACTTAAAACCCTGATTTTATTCCTTCAGCGTGCACTCTCTTTCCCAAGCCGAGTAGCCATCCCCCTCGATCGCCCAGAAGTCTTCGATTCGTTGCCGGTAGAAATCGAGCAACTGACACTCCTTCCGGACCGTCTCCGCCAACTCCGCGCTGACCTTGCCGACCTTGAAGCACCAGGCGTAGAATGACGCGATTCCCTGCAGGATATTTTTCAGTTCGGCCATATTGGGCTCGAGGTTGCGGACGATGTACCAGTTGCCTGCAAACTGGCACACCCTGCCCGGGCGCAGGGCGAAAATGTTCTCGCGGCGGTCGGGAATGACGAACTCGCGCAAAAAATAATCGGCGCCGTGGGCCAGGGCACCGGCCTGCGCTGGCGAAAGCCGGTTCTTTTCCTCGAGGTCGCTGCGGAAAAGCTGCAGGAGGCGCTGACAAAGCTGATCTGCGCGGATTTCGTCCTGCAGGTTGTGAATCTCGAAGCTTTCCCTGGCGAAAATCTGCTCGTCCTGGTCCGAGATACTATATCCGGTCATTTTACCTCCTGCAAATGCCGCTCTTATTAACACTCTGCCGCCGCCGGGTCAAGGCCTTTGCAGAGGACAATCCTATTTACATGGCGAGGTCGGTTTGTTAACATAACTCCGCTTCATTGCAGAGGTCCTGAGGTCGGCCTGAATGGCTGTGCCCGGCCCCGCAGACCTGTCCGCTTTCCAGTTCACAAGGGGTTTTCGCTTTCATGTCCACCACGCCCATGATGCGTCAGTACCTGGAGATCAAGTCCCAGTATCCTGATGCCATCCTGTTCTTCCGCCTCGGTGACTTCTACGAAATGTTCATGGAGGACGCGGTCGCCGCTTCCCGGGTCCTCGATATCACCCTGACCTCCCGCAACAAGGGGGCAGTCGACGAAGTGCCTCTCTGCGGCATTCCATATCACAGCTCGCAGCCTTATATCGCCCGGCTGGTGGAGAACGGCTTCAAGGTCGCCATCTGCGAGCAGGTCGAAGATCCGAAAATCGCCAAGGGTATCGTACGCCGCGAGGTGGTACGGGTGGTCACCCCCGGGCTGGTGGTCGATACCGAAACCCTCAAGCCCAAGGAGAACAATTACCTCCTGGCGCTGACTGACGGTGGCCAGGCGCGGTTTGGAATCGCCCTGCTCGATATTACCACCGGCGAATTCCGTGCGACCGAAGTGCGGGATATGGAAGGCGTGCACGCCGAGATAGCTTCGGTTAATCCGCGAGAAGTTCTGCTGGTCGAAGGCGAGCAAGGCGAAGCCCTCCGCCGCAAGCTGCAGGGACCGCTCGGTAGCCGGATGGTCAACCTGGTGCCTGAATGGGTCTGGGCCCCCGATCGGGCTGAGCGACTTATTCTCGACTTTTTTGCATGCGCTTCCCTTGAGGCGTTTGGCTGTGCCGATCTGCCGGCGGCGGTGCAGGCGGCAGGGGCGATCCTGCATTACCTGGGGGAAACGCAGAAGGCGGCAGTCGAACACATCCGCGCACTGAATACCTACCGCACCAGCGATTTCATGGCGCTTGACGATGCCACCCGGCGCAATCTCGAGCTGACGGCCACCCTCTACGACGGCAGCCGGCGCGGCTCGCTCCTCGGCGTGCTCGACCGGACGGTGACTGCGATGGGGGGACGCAAGCTGCGCCAGTGGGTCAACCAGCCGCTGGTCGATGTGGAGCGGATTCGCAGCCGGCACCAGGCGTTGCTCGAACTGGTGAGCAAAAGCCTGCTGCGGGGCGATCTGCGTGTCGCTCTCGACGGGGTCTATGACCTGGAGCGGCTCAACGGAAAGATCGCCATGGCCAACGCCAACGCCAAAGATCTGGTTGCCCTGAAAAGCTCGCTCGATCGCCTTCCCGCCATTCTCGACCAGCTGTCGCAACTTGAAAGCCCGCTGCTGTCCCGGCTCAGGGAGTCGATCGATCCGCTGCCCGAGGTGACCGGCCTGATCGGGCGGGCGATAGCCGACGATCCGCCGTTCATCCTTCGCGAAGGTGGGCTGATCCGCGACGGCTTCGACCCCGAACTCGACGATCTGCGTGCCATCAGCAGAGAAGGGAAGGGGTGGATCGCCCGGCTGGAGCGGGAGGAAAAAGAGCGCACCGGCATCTCGACGCTCAAGGTCCGCTTCAACAAGGTGTTCGGCTACTACATTGAAATAACCCGCAGCCATCTCGACCGCATTCCCGAGGATTACCAGCGCCGGCAGACGCTCGCCAATGCCGAGCGGTTCATCACCCCCGCCCTTAAGGAATACGAGGAAAAGGTGCTTGGCGCCGAGGAAAAGCTGGTGGAGATCGAGTATGACATCTTCCAGCAGGTGCGCCAGCAGGTGGCGGCACAGGGCCGTCGCATCCAGGCGACCGCCGAAGCGCTGGCCGCTCTCGACGTGCTGCTCTCCCTCGCCGACCTGGCCCACGACCGCGATTACGTCTGTCCCGAGATCGACGGCAGCGACGAACTGGTCATCATCGAGGGCAGGCATCCGGTGATCGAGTCGATGAACCTCTCGGAGCGGTTCGTTGCCAACGACGTCATCATGGATACCCGGGAAAATCAGATCCTCATCATCACCGGGCCGAACATGGCCGGCAAGTCGACCTACATGCGCCAGGTCGCCCTGATCGTGTTGATGGCCCAAATGGGGAGTCTGGTGCCGGCCCGTTCGGCGCGGATCGGCGTCGTCGACCGGATTTTCACCCGGGTCGGGGCGAGCGACAACCTGGCGCGCGGGCAGTCGACCTTCATGGTCGAGATGACGGAGACGGCCAACATTCTCAACCACGCTACTCCCCACAGCCTGATCGTCCTCGATGAGATCGGCCGCGGGACCTCCACCTTCGACGGCGTCAGCATTGCCTGGTCGGTGGCGGAGTACCTGCACGACCGTGCCGAGGTGGCCGCCAAGACCCTCTTTGCCACCCACTACCACGAACTGACGGAGCTGACGCTGACCCGCGAACGGGTCAAGAACTTCAATATCGCCGTCAAGGAGTGGAACGACCAGATCATCTTCCTGCGCAAGATCGTCAAGGGGGGCGCCAGCCACTCCTACGGGATCCAGGTGGCGCGTCTGGCCGGGCTGCC
>DATBML010000355.1:0-3847 GCA_036554885.1 Desulfuromonadales bacterium | reverse complement strand
TCCCGGCAGGATTGCGGCGAGCTGCTGATCCGTGAATTCACCGTGCATGAGCCGAAGGAGAGCGTGCTGGCGCAGCTGCTGGCCGAGGCGCCGGACGTGGTCGCCTTCTCCGTCTACCTCTGGAACCGGCGCGAGACGCTGGAACTGGCCGACGCTCTCGCCGTCGCCCGCCCCGGGCTGAGGGTGGTGCTCGGCGGGCCGGAGGTCTCCTTCGACGGGCCGGAGCTGTTCGCCCGGCATCCCGGCATCGCCGCCATCGTCCGCGGCGAGGGGGAGATTCCCCTGCGCGGGCTGCTGGCGGCCTGGGACCGTGGGAAAGAGCCGGGCGGCGTGCCGCGGCTGGCCTGGCGGCGGGGCGAGGCGGTGGTCGAGGGGCCCGACGCACCGCCGCTGGAAAACCTCGACGTCATCCCCTCCCCCTTCGTTCTCGGCCTCGTCGACACCGCCCGCGGTTTCGTCTACCTGGAAACCAGCCGCGGCTGCCCCTACTCCTGCGCCTTCTGCATGAGCGCCCTCGACGAACGGGTCCGCTCCTTCTCCCCCGGCCGCATCGAGCAGGACCTGCTCTGGCTGATGCAGCGGCGGCTGCCGAAGATCAAGCTGGTCGACCGCACCTTCAACTACGATGCCGCCCGGGCGCGGAGAATCTGGGCTTTCATCCTCGTGCACAACCAGGGCAGCCATTTCCACTTCGAGGTCGGCGCCCACCTGCTCGACGAGGCGTCGCTGGCCCTGCTCGAAACGGTGCCGGCGGGGATGTTCCAGTTCGAGATCGGCGTCCAGTCGACCCTGCCGGCAACCCTCGATGCGGTCGGCCGCACGGCCTCGCCGGAACAGCTGGAACGCAGCGTCCGCCGGCTGCGGGCAAAGGGCAACATCCACCTGCACCTCGACCTGATCGCCGGTCTGCCCGGCGAAGGCTACCGGGACTTTCTCGCCTCGGTCGACCGGGTCACGGCCCTTGCCCCTCACCACCTGCAGATCGAGCCGGTCAAGCTGCTCCCCGGCTCGCCGCTGCGGCTGCAGGCGGTGAACCTCGGCATCCGCTTCGACCCCCATCCCCCCTACACCGTCCTCGCCACGGCCAACCTCGACTTCGCCGAGCTCGAGCGGCTGCGCGGCATCTCCCGCCTCTTCGACCTGACCTTCAACAGCGGCTGTTTCGCCGGTTTTCTCGAAGGCCTGCAAGCGGCCTGCGGCTCGCTGGCCGGCGGGCTGGAGCGGCTGGAGACCTTCTGGCGGGAGCGGGGCCTTTTCCGCCACCCCCTCTCCCGGCGCGGGGTCTTCGAGAACGTCTGGGGATTCGTTCGGGCGGAGTTCGCCGGCGATACGCGCGAGGAGTTGCAGGAACGGCTCGCACGCGACTGTGCCCGCAGCGAGCGGGTGGCGCCGGAGAGCGCCCCGGAATTCTTCGATTCGCGGTTGGACGAGGTGGAGATACGGAAGGTTCAGGCCAGGGTGAGGGAAGAAACCGAAAGGGTGCGCGGCAGGGGTATCAAACTGCAGCACTTCGCTGCCGCCTTCCGCCATCTGCCGGGAGCGGAGGGGCGTAGCGTGCTGCTCTTTCTGTACTTGACCGAAACCGGCAGGGGTATGTCGGTCAGGGAAATCCGGCTATGAAAACCGGTGGCAAGCGACTCGTGGCTGATTAAAAGCAGGAAGGGCTATCGACGGCTCCCCCTCAGAGATCCCTCGGTTCGATGTACTTGTAGCCGCTGATGATGCCGCTGACGGTGCCGTTGCGCTCCTTGATGTCCATCAACCAGGCGCTGTAGACATGGTTGATGACGAAGCCGAGCAGCAGCCACATCACCCCGTGGTGCACCAGGCGCAGGTGCTGGTTGCCTACCAGGTGCAGCAGCGGTCCCGACAGGGTGTACCAGAGGCTGGACGGGGAATACTGGCTGTAGAGTGCGAAACCGGTGACGATCTGGACGGCGAAGAGGCAATAGACCACCAGATAGATCATCGCCGCCATGGCGTTGTGGCCGACCTCGTAGGAGATCTTCTTGCCGATGAATGTGTAGTACCTGAACATCTTCAGGGCGCTCTTCCGGCCCTCCGCGTTGAACAGAGGAAAGAAAGCCTTCCAGGAAGCATGGTGGTTGCCGAGGAAGGCCCAGAGCAGGCGACTGAGGCAGGCGACGGTAAAGAGATAGGCGCAGGTGAAATGGATGAAGCGCATCCAGCCCATCACATAGGGATGTTCTCCGGAGGCAATGATGAAGGGGGTGCCGATGTAAATGCCGGTAACGGAGAGGACGACGATGCACAGCGCGTTGACCCAATGAACGATGCGCACCGGCCATTCCCACGTGTAGCGGATTTCGAGCATGGCGATACCTCCCTTTCTACACAACGTTACCTGCCGCTTTACTCTTCCTGTCAATTAAAGACGATAATTTTCGTTTTGCAACCTTGCAAGGTGGTCTCGCCCGAGCCACAACCGGGGCTTCTGTCCGCCACGGTCAGCCCATCAGCCTGGAGCCCAGATAGTTCACAGCTAAACCCTGACGAATTTCACCAGGTAGGTGTTTGGTCCGACGGGGACGACGTGCTCTTCGAGAAAGCCGCAGGGAGTGACGAGGTCTTCGACCTCGCCGGGTGAGAGACGAATGGCGACCGGCGGGCCGGGTGTGCTCTCGATCTTGTCGAATTCGATGATCACCAGCCGGCCTCCGGGCTTGAGCACCCGGGCGACTTCACCCAGGGCGCCGGCCGCCACGCCATCCGCGGCCAGGTCATGCAGGACGGTCGCCAGCAGAGCGACGTCGACACTGGCATCAGCCGGCGGCAGGCGCCGGCCGACGTCGGCCACCTCGGCGCGGATACGGCTGAGGCCCAGTTCACGCGCCCGCGTCCGCAGGGCTTCGATCCCCTCGGTCCAGAGGTCGACGGCATGGACCATGCCGTGTTCGCCGATGAACTCGGCGGCAGCGACGGCATAGTTGCCGACACCGCAGGCGACGTCGAGCAGCACGCTGTCGGGCTGCAGGTTCAGCTCGGCGAAGACCTTCTGCGGGTCGACCAGGTCGAAGCTGCTCTTGCCGGCGGCGACGGGGAGTTGGGCCATGGCGGCTCCTATTTCCTGCCCGGGTCGAAGCGGGCGGCGTCGATGATCGACCAGAGGTGAATGATCCACCCCATGAAAATGAACCAGAGCGCGCCTGCCAGCACGAACATGACGAGCGCGATCAGCGGTCGCCCCTGCACCAGTTGCCCCAGGCCGGGAATGAAGAAGCTGCAGATCGCAGCCAGCACGTTGCCTCCGGAACCTTGCCCTGCCATGCTCAATCCTCCAATTTCATTATTTTTCAGTCAAAACATCATACCTGATCTTGGCTACCAGTATGGCCAGCGAAAGTACGATGGTAATGGAGTTCGCCAGAGTAATAACATAATCGTCTTTCAAAATCCCGTACGCCAGCCACAAGCCGACCCCGACCGTAAACAACAGGTACATGCCAAGCGATAACGACCTGGTGTCCCTGTCCCTCAGAACTTTTACCGCCTGCGGCAAGAAGGCCAGGGTGGTGCATGACGCCGCAAAGTAGCCCACCGCATCGACGAGTGCCATAGTTCACAACCTCTTCAATATCTCGATTTATTTGGACTGTTGCTTGCTCCGCCGGGCCAGGAACAAACCGATGAGCCCCAGGAGCAGGCAGCCGACGCCCGTTCTGAAGCTGGAATCGAAAACGACGGGCGGATGTCTGAATTTTTCATAAAAATCAGTGCGCCGACATTGCAGAAGACCAGCCCGTAGATCAAGGCGGCAATTCGGAAAATCCTGTTTCCAGGAATCTTGAAAAGAGAATTGAAATCCATAAATATCCTTCGGGTGGTT
>DATBML010000336.1:0-5687 GCA_036554885.1 Desulfuromonadales bacterium | reverse complement strand
TGACGATGCCGGCGGCCGACTATCTGATTTCGGGTGCCGTTGCCGTCGGCGTCGGGCTGGACCGGACGGCAGCTCTCCAGGTCATGATTTCGCGTCCCATCGTCGCTGCGCCCTTGACGGGATGGCTGCTCGGCGAGCCGCTGGTGGGCCTGCAGGTTGGCGCCTTGCTCGAACTGCTCTGGCTGGGGCGTCTGCCGGTCGGTGCGGCCATCCCGCCGGACGACACCCAGGTGGCGGTTGCCAGTACCCTGCTGACCATCACCATGGGAGAATCGCTCGTTCTCTCCGGGCCGCCTCTGCTGCTGCTCTGTACCCTCGTCGCCATGCCCCTGGGCAAGATCGGCCAGTTGGCCGAGCGCCTGGCCCGCAACTGGAACGGCCGTTTGCTTATCGCGGCCGAGACAGCGCTGGAGACGGGGGATCTGGCTGCAGCGGAGCGTAGCCATTTGTGGGGACTGGCACATTTTGCCGTCGCTTCGCTGGCCAGCTTCGCGGTCATCGTTCTGACCGGGACGCTCACGCTGCATGCGCTGGTACCGCTGCTGGCCGGTCCGGTTGAGGCCGCTGCCGGCGGGTTGCGGTTGACGTTCCCACTGGTCGGCATCGCGATCATTCTCGGCTCGCTCAATGTCAAGCGTGCCAGAACGCTGTTCGGAGCGTCCTTCGCCACCGCCCTGTTGCTGCTGTGGCTGTTGTGAGGTGACGATGGAACCCGACAGACTGCCAGCCAGGGTGCTGGCAAGAGTTGTTCTGCGCTCCCTTCTTTTGCAGGGCAGCTGGAATTTCGAGCGGCTGCAGAGTCTGGGTGTGCTCTACGCCATGGCACCGGCGTTGCGCTTTTACTACCGGGGGGAAGAACTCATCGCGGCAGGCAAGCGCCACCTGGAGTATTTCAACACGCACCCTTTCATGGCTTCTCCCGTGTTGGGGGCCATTCTCGATCTGGAACAGAGACGAAGCCGGGGAGAAGAGGTGTCTGTCGGCGTTCAGGATTTCAGGCGGATGGTCATGGCACCCTATGCGGCCATCGGAGATGCATTCTTCTGGGGGGCAATCCGCCCGCTGGCGGCGGGGGTAGCTCTTTTCTTTGCCTTCATGGGTTCGCTGTGGGCGCCGGTGGTTTACCTGCTGCTGTTCAATTTCCCCCACCTCTGGTGCCGGGTGGCCGGCCTCCTGGGGGGATATTCCCTGGGGCTGCGAATTGTCGAAGTCATTCGGCGGCTTCGGCTGCCGGACCTGGCGGTTCGGTTCAAGGAAGTCACGGTGATTCTGCTGGGAGGGTTGAGTGCCTGGCTCACCTTCTTCAGCCTGGAGGGTGAAGGGGTTTCCACCGGTTGGGGGCTGGCTGTCATCCCGGTGGTCGTTTTGCTGAGCTGGCTGTCACGCCAGGGGATTTCCGTTCTGCTGATGGTTCTGGCGGCCGCCATGGTCCTGGTGTTGTCGGCCCAATTCGGTTGATTTGAGGGATATCGATGGACAAACGTTTGTTTACCATAAAGAACCGCCTCGGACTGCACGCTCGGGCAGCTGCACAGTTGGTGCAAACCGCCAACCGGTTCCGGTCCGATGTGACGGTCGAAAAGGATGGACTGGAAGTCAACGGCAAGAGCATCATGGGGATTCTGATGCTGGCAGCGCCGCAAGGGTCACGCATCTCGGTGACCGTTGCCGGCGAAGACGCCGAGCAGGCCATGACGGCCATCGGGCAGCTGATCGATGATGGTTTCGGAGAAGACTGAAATTACCCAGGATACTTTCCTGGTCGGCATCGGGGCCTCGCCGGGCATTGCCATCGGCGAGACCTTTATGCTCAACCGCGCCCGAATGGCAGCTGTGGAGCGGCATATCGCCCCAGAGGAGGTGTCGGCCGAAATCGATGCCTTCATGGCGGCGGTCCGCTTGTCCAAAAAGCAGCTCGAGGAGGTCAAGCAGGGTGTTACCGACCGACAGCTGGCCGAACACCTCTTCATCATCGACACCCACCTGCTCATTCTCGAAGACCAGTTGTTGATCGACGATACGATCGCTCTCATCAAAAAGGAGTTGCTTAACGCCGAGGGGGCGCTGAAGAGAACCTTGAGCAGGTTCCGGGAAGTCTTCGAAGCCATCGAGGATGAGTATCTGCGTGAGCGGCGCTCGGACATCGACTCCGTCGGCGACCGTCTGCTGCGCAATCTGATGGGGGTCAGTCAGCAGTCGCTGGCCGGTATCGACCGCAAGGTGGTGGTCGTTGCCCATGACCTGTCGCCGGCCGATACCATGCAGATGGATAAGGAGCGGATCATCGGCTTTCTCACCGACGTCGGTGGCCGTACTTCGCATACCGCCATTCTGGCCCGTTCCATGGGGATTCCCGCCATCGTCGGCCTGGAATCGGTGACTTCCCTGGTCGGTGGCGGGGTGCCGGTGATTATCGACGGCAGCGCCGGCACGGTCATTTTCAATCCTTCACCTGAAACCTTCAAGGAGTACCTGCAGAAGCGGCAGGCCTACGAGTATCTCGAGAAGGAGCTGCTTTCCTACCGGGCTCTGACTGCCGAAACCCTGGACGGCTTCCGGGTTCACCTGCGCGGCAACATCGAACTGGCCGAAGAGATACCTCTGGCGCTGGAGCAGGGAGCGGAGGGGATCGGCCTCTTTCGCACCGAATTCCTCTACATGAACCGCCCCGCTCCCCCGGCCGAAGAAGAGCAGGTCCGGATCTACCGGGAAATCATCGAGAAAATGGCGCCCGAGCCGGTGACGGTCCGTACCCTTGATGTCGGCGGTGACAAGTTCGTGCCGGAAATCAATCTCACCGACGAGGCGAACCCGGCCATGGGGCTGCGGGCCATCCGATTCTCCCTCAAGGAGAGGCGCCTGTTTAAACTGCAGTTGCGCGCCATCCTTCGGGCTTCTGCTTTCGGTCGGGTGCGGATCATGTTCCCGATGATCTCCGGGGTGGCCGAAATCCGCGCCTGCAAGGCATGCCTGGAAGAGGCCCGAGCCGAGCTCGTCAGCGAAAATATCCCCTTCGACCCCGACCTGCCGATCGGCATCATGATCGAGACCCCGTCGGCGGCGATGATCGCCGAGTTGCTGGCCCGGGAAGTCGATTTCTTTTCGGTGGGGACCAACGACCTGATCCAGTACTGCCTGGCGGTAGATCGTGGCAACGAACATGTCGCTTACCTCTACGAGCCGCTGCATCCGGCCGTTCTGCGGGCACTGCGAATGATTTGCACCGCCGGCCAGGCGGCCGGCATCGAGGTCGGCATGTGCGGGGAGATGGCTGGGGAGCCGCTCTATGCGTTGGTTCTTCTCGGTCTGGGATTTAACGAACTGTCGATGAATGCGCCCGGTATTCCCCGGGTCAAGCGCATCCTGCGGCAGATCCGCCGCGATGAAGGCGAACGGCTGCTGGCTGAACTCCTCGAGTTGCCCACCGCCCGTGAAGTGACGCAGCGGCTCGAGGGGGAGATGTCACGCCGTTTTCCGGAGCTGTTCGGCGCCCCGCTTATCTAGTGCAAGTGATTTTCTTGACATTTCGTCTTGCTTTCCTTTAAAGTAGGCCGTTTTTCAACCGCTGAACAGAACAGGAGGACCTTGCTTCATGGCCATGACCGATTTTCTATTCACCTCCGAATCGGTGAGTGAAGGACATCCCGACAAAGTTGCCGACCAGATTTCGGACGCGATTCTCGATGCCATTCTCGCTCAGGATCCCAAGTCCCGGGTTGCTTGCGAAACCCTGGTGACCACCGGCATGGCGATGATTGCCGGCGAGATCACCACCAATGCGCGCATCGACTATCCGAATATTGTCCGTCAGACGATCAAGGAAATCGGCTACGGCGACTCGGCCATGGGTTTCGACTGGGAAACCTGCGCCGTCTTGACCTCCATCGACCGCCAGTCGCCCGATATCTCTCAGGGGGTGACCGAAGGCGAAGGGATGTTCAAGGAGCAGGGGGCCGGCGACCAGGGCCTGATGTTTGGTTATGCCTGCAACGAAACCCCTGAGCTGATGCCGATGCCGATCATGTTCGCGCACAAGCTCACCAAGCGCCTGGCCGACGTACGCAAGAGCGGTCTGCTCCCTTTCCTGCGTCCCGACAGCAAGTCCCAGGTGTCGATCCAGTACATCAACGACAAGCCGATCCGCGTCGATGCCGTCGTTGTTTCGTCCCAGCATGCCCCTGACGTTGCCTACGAAACGCTCAAGGAGGCCATCATCGAGGAAGTGGTCAGGAAAATCATTCCCGAAGACCTGCTCGACGAGAAGACCAAGTACTTCATCAACCCGACCGGCCGTTTCGTCGTCGGCGGTCCGATGGGCGACTGCGGCCTGACCGGGCGCAAGATCATCGTCGACACCTATGGCGGCCAGGGCTCGCACGGTGGCGGCGCCTTCTCCGGCAAGGACCCCTCCAAGGTCGACCGCAGCGCCTCCTACATGGCCCGCTACGTCGCCAAGAACATCGTCGCCGCCGGCCTCGCCGACAAATGCGAAGTGCAGGTGGCCTACGCCATCGGCGTTGCCGAACCGGTTTCGGTGATGATCAACACCTTCGGCACCGGCAAGATCCCCTCCAACGACATCGCCCGCATCGCCCGCGACGAATTCGACATGCGCCCCCGGGCCATCATCGAGCAACTCGACCTGCTGCGGCCCATCTATCGCAAGACTGCCGCCTATGGGCACTTCGGCCGCGAGCTCCCCGAATTCACCTGGGAGCGCAAAGACCGGGTCGAGTCGCTGCGCAAGCGGGCGGGGATTTGATTTCCAGAAGACAATGATGAACGAAGAGGGCGGAACTGAGAGGTTCCGCCCTTCTTTTTTGCGCGGGGCCAGGCATGGCGCGTGGCGGATTGGCGGTTGACAATCGTTGGCCCCGCAGGTATCAAAAAGAGGCTGTGATCGGTCTTGTCCAATCTTTGGTAAGGACGTAAATGACGCCAAGGACGACAAGGATAATTGCAACTATTACCGAGGTAGGCTGAAAATTGTGGACACCATAAGCTGTGGTAAATTGCTCTGCACAGGAGGTGTTTCCGCCTCGCTTCACAGCAGACCCTCAAGCCGTTGACTAATGAACAACATGAATTTTCTCCATCACGTCATCATCCACTCCCTCCTCCCCATCGCCTTCTTCGCCGTCGCCGCCACGCCGGTCGAGGTGCTGGGCTGCCGCAACCGCGGCCTGCTGGCGCTGTTTATCGCCTTCGTCAGCATTCTGGCAGGGCTGGCGGCCGCGGTCCGGGCGGTGCTGGGGCGACGGCGGGGCGAGGCGGATGCGGGCCGGTGGATGGTGAGCGCTCTGATTCTGGCCATCCCGCCCGTGGCCCTTCTCTTCCTGGCTTAGGACGTAGCATTCATGAACTGTCGCCCCGGCTGCGGCGCCTGCTGCATCGCGCCGTCGATCTCTTCCGCGATCCCCGGCATGCCCCAAGGCAAACCGGCCGGGGCGCGCTGCGCGCAGCTGACGGCGGAGAACCGCTGTCGCCTCTTCGGCCGCCCCGAACGGCCGGCGGTCTGCATCAGCTTGCGGCCAAGTCTTGAGATGTGCGGCGGAGGTGCCGGGGAGGCGATGGAGAGGCTGATGGAGATGGAGCGGGAGACTAATCCCAACCCCCCTCGATCCCCCCAACCCCCCTCGATCCCCCCTTGTCAGGGGGGAGGAAAGGCCTCCTCTTCCCTCCTTGAT
>DATBML010000322.1:0-3342 GCA_036554885.1 Desulfuromonadales bacterium | reverse complement strand
CGTCCGATCTCTTTCTCAACCGGGAGCTGACCTGGCTGGCCTTCAACCAGCGCGTGCTCCACGAGGCCGTCGACGAGCGTACGCCGCTGCTGGAACGGGTCAAATTCACCGCTATTACCGGGTCGAATCTGGACGAGTTCTTCATGAAGCGGATCGGCGGGCTCAAGCAGCAGCAAGGGGCCAGGGTTCTGGAGCGGACCGTCGACGGCCGCACCCCCCAGGAGCAGATCGAGCAGTGCTATGCGCTCATCCGCCAGCACCAGACGGAAAAACAGAGCCTGCTCAACCACCTCAAGGAGCTGCTGAAGAAAGAAGGAATCGCCATCCGGGATTTTGCCGAACTTTCCGCAAATGAACGTAAGCAGGTCCGGGACGATTATTTCCGGAACATCTTCCCCCTGGTCACCCCTCAATCGATCGACCCGGCGCACCCTTTTCCCTTCATCTCCAACCTCTCCCTCAACCTGCTGGTCACCCTGCGCTATCCGGAGGACAAGGAACTGTCGCTGGCCCGGGTCAAGGTGCCGATCAGCGCCGGGGCACCGCGCCTGATGCGGGTTGGGGATAGGGACAGTTTCGTGCTGCTGGAAGAGGTCATGGCCAACAATCTGGACATGTTGTTTCCGGGAATGGAGGTGGTCAGTTGCGAGCTGTTCCGGGTCACCCGCAACGCCAACACGGAAAAGAGCCAGGAGCACGCCGACGACCTGCTGGCGCTGATCGAATCGGCCCTTCTGGAGCGCAAATTCGCGCCGATCGTCCGCCTGGAGGTCAAGCCGGGGATGGATCCGGTCCGGCGCGGCCGCCTGGCCGCCGAACTCGATTTGAACGAGGAGCAGGACGTGTTCGAGGTCGACGGGATGATGGGGATGCGCGACCTGTTCGAAATCGCTTCCCTCGACTACCCGCACCTCAAGGACCCGCCCCACCATCCCATCGACCACCCGGCCCTGCAGAGCGAACGGAACATTTTCCATATCATCCGCGATGCCGGCTCGATCCTGCTGCAGCACCCCTACGAGTCGTTCGCCACCTCGGTGGAGCGCTTTCTCCAGGAAGCGGCCGTCGACCCGAAGGTGCGCGGCATCAAGATGACCCTCTATCGCACCTCGAGCCGCAGCCGTATCGTCGACACCCTGATCCGCGCCGCCCAGAACGGCAAGCAGGTGGCGGTGGTGGTGGAACTGAAGGCGCGCTTCGACGAGGAGGCCAACATCCGTCTGGCGAACCGCATGGAGGAGGCGGGGATCCACGTCACCTACGGAGTCGTCGGGCTCAAGACCCACTCCAAGCTCATCCTGGTGGTCCGCCAGGACTACAGCGGGCTGCGCCGCTACATACACTTCGGCACCGGCAATTACAATGCCCTGACTTCTCGGATCTACAGCGATTTCGGGCTGCTGACCTGCGACGAGGACCTCGGCGCCGACGCCACCGAGTTGTTCAACTACCTGACCACCGGCTACACCCCCAAGCGCAGTTACCGCAAGCTGCTGCCGGCCCCGAAGATCCTGAAAAAGGCGCTGCTGGAGAAGATCCAGCGGGAAATCGAGCTGCACGGCGAAAACCAGCCCGGCCACATCCAGCTCAAGATGAACGCCCTCGAGGACGTCGACATCACCCGCGCCCTCTACCAGGCCTCCATGGCCGGGGTCCGGGTCGACCTCATCGTCCGCGACACCTGCCGGCTGCGCCCCGGCCTCCCCGGCCTGTCGGAAAACGTCCGGGTGATTTCCATCGTCGGGCAGTTTCTCGAGCATGCCCGCCTCTTCTACTTCCGCAACGGCGGCAAGGAAGAGTACCTGATCGGCTCGGCCGACGCCATGCAGCGCAATCTCGAGCACCGGGTCGAGGTGGTGGTGCCGGTGGAGGATCCGGTGCTGCGCCAGGATTTGCGGGCCTTTCTCGATGTCCAATGGAATGACCGCCGCAGCGCCTGGGAGATGCAGAGCGACGGCAGCTACCTCCAGCGCCGGCCGGCGCCGGGTGAGGAGGCGCGAACCTGTCATCAGCTGCTGGTGGAGCTGGCCGAAAAACGCAACAAGGACGTCACCCGGCTGAAAAAGCGCAAGGCCAAAGGGTTCGGCGGGCGCAACCTGCGCTGAGGGTATCGGGACGGAAACCACCATGAGCCGACCGCTTGCATCCGGAAAGCCGAACCTGCAGCTGCAGCCGACAATGCCCGTCGGGGAAGCCGTCCGGCGCATCCTGCAGAACCTGCTGGAAGCCATGGCGGCCAACGAAGAGGGGACCTGTGCCGCCCGCGACCCGGAGTTCCTGCACGATTTCCGGGTGGCCGTACGGCGCACCCGCGCGGCCCTGAGCCAGATAAAAGGGGTGCTGCCGGCGCCGGTCCTGGAGCGTTTTCGCCCCGAGTTCGCCTGGCTCGGGGAGATCACCGGGCCGACCCGCGACCTGGACGTCTTCCTGCTCCGCTTCGAGGGCTACCGGGAGAGCCTGCCTGAGGAGTTTCGCGAGGCGCTGGAACCGTTCGGCCGGTTCCTGGAGGCCCACCATCGGACCGAGCAGCGCCGGCTCGCCGGGGAGCTGGCTTCGCCCCGCTACCGGCAGCTGAAAAGGGAATGGGCGGACTTTCTCGCTGCACCCGGTGAGCCGGAGACCCCGCCCGACGCCGGGCGACCGGTGGCCGAGATCGCCGGCAAACGCATCCGCAAGGTCCTGCGCCGCGCCCTCCGGGAGGGCGAAGCGATCGGAGACGACTCGCCACCAGAAGACCTGCACGAATTGCGCAAGACCTGCAAGAAGCTCCGCTATCTGCTGGAGTTCTTTCGGAGTCTTTATCCGCCGCAGAAGGTCGCCCGGCTGATCAATGCCCTGAAGACCCTCCAGGACAACCTGGGCGACTTCCAGGATCTTCAGGTGCAATCGGCGGCGCTGCAGAAATTCGCCGATCAGATGGCGGCCGAAGGGGAGATCCCCCCCCGGTCCCTGCTGGCCATGGGGATGTTGATCGATGGACTGCAGCACCGCCAGCGGCAGGCCAGGGACGCGTTCGAAGGCCGCTTCGCCGAGTTTTCCCGGGAGAAAAACCTCCGGCTTTTCAGCGAGCTGTTTTCCAACGCAGAACCTTCTTCAAAGGAGAAGCGAATGGGTAGCTGCCTGAAAGGAAAATCGGAAAACAAGCCCAAGGAAGGGGCGTACCAGTGCGACAAATGCGGGGCGGTTTCCAAGAAAAAAGGCCATCTGTGCAAACCCGACAAACTGTCGGACAAGGATGTGAAGAAAATCGAGCAGAAGGCCCGGAAATCCAAGGAAAAATAGGAACCCCGAATCCATGCCGATCGAAATCGAGCGCAAATTCCTGGTAAGCGGCGACAGCTG
>DATBML010000289.1:0-2176 GCA_036554885.1 Desulfuromonadales bacterium | reverse complement strand
ATCAGGACCCGATCTGGATCGATATGCCCGAGTTCCGGGACGCGCCGGCAGATGTCGGCGCCCAAGGCCGCGCAGGCCGTCGACAGGTCGATCGTCGGAACCGAAGCCACGGTCGGTTGTTCCTAATGCCCCTGCAGCTTGTGGCAGAAGAGGCAGCGCATGGGGGCACTCCCCGGCTTGGCCGGGTGGTTGGGCGGGAAGGGGATTTTTACCCCGTCATGGCAGTCGGCGCAATGGGGGTCGACCTCAATCTTTTTCTTGCCTGAATCGATCATGTCGTAGAACGGCCGGTGCGTTTCATCGAGCGGCACCTTCTTGGTTTTTTCCTCGCCGGAGATGGCGATGAAGATGCCGAAGACGGCGACAATGATGACAATGAAAATCCAGTCACGTTTTTTGAGAGCCATGTTTTACCTTTCCAGATGGATTACCGGCCGGCCAGCACCGCGCAGCCGATCGCGCCGTTGTGCTGGGGATGCTCGGGGATGATGATATCCGCCCCGCTCGCCTCTTGCAAGAGCTCGCCGAAGGCGGGGCTCTTCGCCACGCCGCCGGTCAGGACGATGGTGTCGTTGGGAAACCGCCGCAGCATCGGCGCCACCCGCTTGATCAGGGTGTTGTTCACCCCGGCGCAGAGCCTCTCGAGGGAGTGCCCCTCGATGATCTTGCCGATCAGCTCGCTTTCGCCGAAGATGCCGCAGGTTGCGTCGAGGGGGACCGGGTCGCGGTGGTGTCGCGAGAGCTCCTCCAGGGAGATGTCGAGCACCTTGGCCATGTTCTCCAGGTAGCGCCCGGAGGAGGCGGCGCACTTGTCATTCATGACGAAGTCGACGAGAATCCCGTTCTCCAGGCGCGCCACCTTGGAGTCTTGCCCCCCCATGTCGAGCAGGGTGAAGGTCTCGAGGCCGGTCTGGAAGCGGGCTCCGGCCACGTGCGCCTGGATCTCCGGGACGACCCGGGCACCCTCCAGATCGATGGTGTTGCGCCCGTAGCCGGTCGCCACCAGGGACGCGTCCCGGCGCTCCTCTGCGGCGAGCAGCCCCATGGCATCGAAGTCGAGGGTCAGTTTGCCGCCGCGCATCCCGCCGTAGCGCTTGTAGAAGGGGATGGTGTCGAAGGCCTTCAGCCAGAGGATGTCGCGGCCGTCGAGGAGGGCGAACTTGGCCTGCCGGCTGCCGAGGTCGATGCCGAGTCCGCTCACGGTTTCCTCGCCTTGAGCATCTCGATAAATCCTTCTAGGCGGATGCGGGTGCGGGCATCCAGAGGGCCGGGGCGGTCCCCTTCCAGGGTGAGGATCGGCATCTTGAGCCGCTGGCGGACGATCAGATCCTCGATCTGCCGGAAGCAAAAGGCCTGCACGTAATGAATGACGCCGTCGACCCGGCGCCGGGCGATCTCGATCTCGATGTCGGCCAGCCGGGTGAAGATGTCGTAGGGGTAGGTGTAGCGCCGGTACTGCTCGACCAGGGAGTCGACCGGGTAGGGCATGGAGAACTGGCGCTGGGTTTCGTTGAAGACGACCCGGGCGCCCATCCCCTCGAGGGTTTCGTAGAAATCGGCGAAGATCGGCGGCACGCCGATGTAGGCCAGGCGCAGCCCCTGGCGGAAGGGTTCGCGCCGGCCGGCCTCGGCCAGAAAGGCGTCGACCTCGGCCTCGTAGGCGTCGACATCGCCGTTCATGTCCGAAGTGCAGACCTGGAAGTAGTGACTCTCGCCGCCGCTCACCCGGTTCTCCTGCCAGTTCAGGCGGTCTATTTCATGCACCTTGCGCCGCACCCGTTTCAGGCGCTCCCGGGCTGCTTCGCACTGCGGCAAAGGGACGCCGAAGTGGTGGGCCAGTTTGCCAATCTCGTGGGTCAGGGTTTCTGCGGAGCGGTCGAAGGGGTAGGCAAAGGGGACGGTGGTCACCCCCTGCAGCGTCAGCACCTCCATCAACGCCTTGGTGTTCGAGCAGTCGCCTTCGGTGACCGCCACGACCTCCTTGATCCCGTGGCGCCGGGTGACCCCGTAGAGCCCCTTGATCCAGCCGCAGATGTTGCGGGGAAACCCCGCCACCTCGGCTTCTTCGATCAGCCCCTGCGGGTCGGGATCGGTGATGAAGATATTGTTGAGATCGACCGGGCGTCGTTCGGCGGCGATCAGAACCTCGAGGGGGATGGTGGTGGTGAATCCGACC
>DATBML010000284.1:0-2312 GCA_036554885.1 Desulfuromonadales bacterium | reverse complement strand
CGGCTGTTTCCCTTCCGGTGGTCGGCACGGTGCGGGCCGGTGCCCCGCAGCCGGCGATGGAAGAGATCGAAGGATATTTCGCCGTCGATCCCGGGCACCGCCGGGGGGGCACCTTTTTTCTGCGGGTCAAGGGGGACTCGATGATCGGTGCCGGCATTCTGGACGGCGACCTCGCCCTCGTCCGCCCGCAGCCGACGGCGGCCAACGGCGAAATCGTCGTCGCCCTGCTCGACGGCGAGGCGACCCTCAAGCGTTTCTTCCGCGAGCCGGGCCACATCCGTTTGCAGCCGGAGAACCCCACCCTCGAACCGATCGTCATCCGCCCCGGCGACGGCGAAGTCATCCTCGTCGGCAAGGTCGTCGGCCTCTGCCGGGCAATGGAGTAGAAATATGCAGCGCGTCAACGAGCCGGTCCGCGTCGGCGCCATCTTCGGCCCGGGGAGCAATATCCGCCCTGTCTGGTTCGACTGGCGGCGGCACAAGTACGAGATCGGCGAGGTTACCTACCGCTGGCACGAGCGGGAGGGGGTGACGACCGCCATCCACTTCACCGTCACTGCCGGCGGCGCCCTCTACGAGCTGGTCTTCGACACCGGCCGCCAGACCTGGGTCCTGGCGGGGCAGGAGGCGGAGACGGCATGAGCGAACGCACCATCATGCACATCGATATGAACGCTTTCTTCGCCTCGGTCGAGCAGCAGACCAATCCGGCTCTGCGGGGGAAACCGGTGGGGGTGATCGGCTCGGGGGGGCGGACCATCATCACCACCGCTTCCTACGAAGCACGGGCCCGCGGCGTGAAGACCGGCATGACCGTCTACGAGGCGAAGGAGCGCTGCCCCGAAATCGTTCTGGTGGTCGGCAACAACCGCCGCTACACCCATACCTCCGCCGGTATCGTCGCCATCCTGCGCGACTACACGCCGCTGGTCGAGGTCTTCTCCATCGACGAAGCCTTCCTCGACCTCACCGGCTGCCTCACCCTCTTCGGCCCGCCCGAGCGGATCGCCTTCCAGATCAAGGCACGCATCCGCCACCGTTTCGGTCTCACCTGCTCGATCGGCATTGCTCCCAACAAACTGCTGGCCAAACTCGCCTCGGAAATGAAAAAACCCGATGGGCTCACCATCCTCTGGCCGGCCGAGATTCCTGCCCTGCTCGAAACCGTGCCCGTCGGCGAACTCTGCGGCATCGGCCCGCAACTCCAACGCCAGCTCGCCCTGCTCGGCGTTCGCACCTGCGGCGAACTGGGGCGTTTTCCCCTCGCCATCCTGACCCGCAAGTTCGGCGTCATCGGCATGCGGCTGCAGCGAATGGGACGCGGCCTCGACGACTCGCCGGTCGTCCCTGCCGAAGCGGGAGATGAGGTCAAATCGGTCGGCCACAGCATGACTCTCGACCGCGACCTCTCCCACTCGGACGACATCCGCCGCCGGTTGCTGGAACTCGCCGAGATGGTCGGCCGCCGCGCCCGCCGTTACGGCGTCGCCGGGCGGACCGTCACCCTGACCGTCCGCTACGCTGATTTCAGCACCTTCTCCGTCCAGGAGACGCGCCGGGACTACGTCAACCGCAGCGACGAGATCTACGCCGCGGCGACGGCGATCCTCGACCGCCTGACCCTGGTCCAGCCGGTGCGTCTGCTGGGCGTGCGCCTGAGCGGCCTCCGCAGTCAGGTGGCGCAATACTGCCTCTTTCCGGAGGAACAGAAACGCCTTCTGGTCGCCGAAGCGATGGACCAGGTCAACGACCGCTACGGCACCGCCTCCGTCACCTTCGGCAGCGTCCTTGGCCTGGACGGCAAATCACACGTCATTGCGCCGGCCTGGCGGCCAGAGGGGGTCCGTAATGTAGACGTGGAATAGGTCCAAGGTCTCAAGTCTCAAGTCCCAAGTCCCGAGTCCAAAATATTAATAAACCACCGACCTTGGGCCTGAAACCTTGGACCAGGGACTCTGGACCGGCTTGCCGGTCCAGGTGCGGCGACTCAGTCCTCTTCCCTGACGTTGTCTTTCGACCAGGTCTTGTGTTCGCCGGTGGGGACTTCGACCTCGAAGAAATCGTCGCCCGGGCTGCAGCCGACGACCTTTCCGGTTTGGTGGGTAACGATGTGCTTGACGTGCTTATCCTGGCCCGATTTGACTGCTTTACAAATGTTTTCGAATTCTTCGTGTTTGATCATGACAACCTCCCCGTCGCTGCTGGGTATTCTGCCAACCTGCTGTTTCTTCGTCTTTTCCTCTTCTGCTCTTTATTTTATCACCTCCCGCCGGATCGTCCAGCAGGGGCGCCGGCCGGTTTTTTCGGAAGAT
>DATBML010000245.1:0-3397 GCA_036554885.1 Desulfuromonadales bacterium | reverse complement strand
CCGGCTGGGGAATCTGCACCTTTGGCTTTCAGTTTCTGCTGGTCCTGATGCAGCGCAACGAAGCGGGGGAGAGCGCCCTCACAGATGCCACCTTCCTCGGCTTTCCCTTCCACCACTGGTTCAGCGGCCAGTCCCTGATCCTCTGGTTCATTCTGCTTTGTCTTGTTTTCAACCTTTCCATCGATCGGCTCAACGAACAGTACCGGAAGCGCAAATAAGGAGTGTCCATGGTCGCCGAAGGATTCAAGCTATCCCCGGTCCTGCTGTTGCTCGCGGTGCTTGCCGGCTCCATGCTGGTCGGCTTGGCCAGTCGCACCCACAAGGGGGAATACTACCTGGTTTCCGGGCGCTCCGTCGGCCCCCTGGGCATCGGCGCCGCCATCGCCTCCAACTGGATGAGCGCCGCCTCGTTTCTGGGTATTGCCGGCATCTTCTACCTGCAAGGCTATTTCGCCCTCGCCTACGTGATCGGCTGGACCGGTGGCTATGTGCTGCTGCTGATCCTGATGGCCGGGCAGATCCGCCGCTTCGGCAAGTACACCGCCCCGGAGTTCGTCGAAGCCCGCTACGATTCGCCAGCCGCCCGCCTCCTGTCGGCGGTGATTGCCATCCTGATTTCCATGGTCTACTGCGTAGCCCAGTACAAGGGGATCGGACTGGTCTTCTCCTGGATGTTCGGCCTCGACTACACCCGTTCCCTGCTGCTGGGCACGGTGGTGGCCGTTTCCTACCTGGTCGTCTCGGGAACCCTGGGGGCCGCCCGCAACCAACAGCTCCACTATGCGATACTCATTGTCTGTTTCATTGTCCCGCTGATGGCCGTGGCGGGCAAGCTCGGCTATTTCTGGGCCATTCCCCAGTTAGGATACGGCGAGGCGCTGCATGACCTGGCCGGCGATACCGGCGGCTCCTACACCTTTCCCTGGACCTATGCCACCCCCTACCAGTGGACGGCTCTCTGTTTCACCCTGATGCTCGGCACTGCCGGCTTGCCCCACGTCCTTTCCCGCTTCTACACCGTGCCCAATGTCCGCGACGCCCGCTGGAGTGTGGTCTGGGGGATCTTCTTCATCGGCCTGCTCTACTGGAGCGCCCCCGCCTACGCTGTCTTTGCACGGATCTGGGAGGGGGGCGGACCGGTCGCCGACCCGCAGGCAGCCCGAGCAGTGGCCGACATCATCGTCATCAAGGCGGCCGAGTGGGCCGGGGTGCCGACCTGGCTCACCGGCATTGTCGCCGTCGGCGCCATCATTGCCGCCTTCTCCACCGTCACCGGTCTGCTCATCACCGGCGCCGGAGCCTTCTCCTACGACATCTACTACCGCCTGATCAACCCCCGGGCCAGCGAAAGGCAGCGCATGCGGATTGCCAAGGGAGCGACGCTCGTGCTGGCCCTGCTGGTCGTGTTCGTGGCGGTCGAGCCGCCCGGGATGATCGCAGAAATCACTGCGGTCGCCTTCGCCCTGGCCGGCAACACCCTCTTCCCGGTCTTTCTCCTTGGCATCTGGTGGGATCGTACCAACAAGTACGGCGCCATTGCCGGGATGCTTACGGGACTGGTGCTGACCTGCGCCTCCCTGCTGCTCGGTGAAGCGTTTCCTATCATCCGGTCGCTGCTGCCGCCCACTTCCTCGGCATTGATCGGCGCTCCGCTGGTCACATTAGTGATGATCGTTGTTTCACTGGCCACTCCGCCGCCGCCGGAAACAGTCCGCCGCTTCCTGGCCGAGAAGGTGCACAGCACGTGAGTTCCCGTCGGAACCGGACCGCAATCGCCGGCTCCGGCAAAAACGAAAAGCCGCTCGTGCGCTTACCAGCGAAGAGCGGCCCAGCTGAAACATCGGATTTTTTTTGCATTTCCCCTCGGAGCGAACCGGGCCGATGAAACTCGTCCTGTCAGCCGGCAGCCTCTATACACTCCCCATGGCGAAGGCATTCGAAATCGCCAGGGATACCGGTTTCGACGGCATGGAAGTCATCATCAATCATGATTTCCAGTACCAGGACAACGCGGCCCTGATTCGCGACTTGCATGCCATTCTCCCGGTCTGCTCCCTGCATGCACCCTTTTTTGAAATCAACGGTTGGGGGAACAAGATCGACCAGCTCTTGCGCACTGCCGCCCTGGCCATCGACACGGGGATCCCTCTGATCAACTTCCACCCGCCGGCCTGGATGGGCCTGGAGCTGAAATTCTGGCACTGGTTTCATGGAATCCGGAATTTTCAGACAGAGATCGGACAAGGTCAGGTTCTCATCACCATCGAGAACATGCCCTGCACCGGATCCTTCAAGGTCAATCCCTACCTTCTTGGCCAGACGGGCAAGATGATCGGCTTCATGCAGGAACGCAACCTCTACCTGACCTTCGACACCGCCCACATGGGCTCGTCCAAAGCCAACTTCCTTCACGATTTCCATCTGTTCTACGATTCGGGAAGGATGCGCAATATCCATTTCTCCGACTACGGCTACGGTCGGGAACACCTGCTGCCCGGGCACGGTGTTCTGCCCCTGACCCGTTTTCTCAATCATCTGCGGGAGACCGGCTACGACAGCACGCTTACGCTGGAACTCTCCCCCCACGAATTTCCCGAGCATGAGGAAGGGATTCGCGAGGGGATGGCAGATATTTTCGCCTATCTCTGCCGGGAGACGCGCTTCACCGCGCCGGCAGCGACCCTGGCGGCATCGGCGGGTGAAAAAACAAGCGTATTTCAGGAGGGACTGGTCGAAGAAAAGCCGGTCTAGCGGACGATGTAGACCGAATGGCTTGCGTGCAGAGCAACCTTGGTCGAGACGCTCCCCGTCAGCGTCCGCTTGACCCGCCCGGAACCGGAGGAGCCGATGACGATGACGTCGATCTCCTCGCGTTCGGCATAGGCCATGATCTCTTCGGCGGCGTCTCCGTAGACCACCACACTTTCCAGGGGGACATCTGCCTCGGCAGCAGCCTTCTCGATCACATAGAAGATCCGCTTTCGCTTCTCTTCCCAGTCGGGCCGCGCGGTCGCCGGGGGGGAGGGGAAAAAATCGGTGAATGAGGGTGCCCGCATGCTGGGCAGCACCAGGATGGCGTAGACCTTGCTTCTGATGCGGGTCCCGGAAACGGTGGCAAGACGCACCGCCTCCTCCGCCGCCTTGTCGGACTGAGGGGAACCATCGATAGCCACCAGGATCTTCTTGCTCAGGTTCAGCATCGCACTCTCCCGAGAAGGTAAAAGCCAGTCAAATCTAGCGGAAAGCGAAGGGCCTGTCAACGCCGCCGGTCGCCACACCGCCAAATACCGAAAGCCGATGCGAAGTATTTATTAATGTTGACTTTTATAGAACATGATTTTATAGTTTTCGAAATCTTGCGGCACTCAGCCACCGGCCGAGAATCCCGGTTGAACAG
>DATBML010000197.1:0-2767 GCA_036554885.1 Desulfuromonadales bacterium | reverse complement strand
GGTTGCCGACCTTGGTGGTGAGTTTCTTGTCGAAGACCACCATATGCACCTGGTCGATCGGCCGGACAACCTTCAGCACCTTGTCAATGCCGGCCAGCAGCGGCTTGATGGCGTTGCGTTCAGACATCGAGAAGGAATTGTCCAGCACCAGGACGATGCTGACAGGCACATCCTGGGCCTCGGCAACCAGTTGCCCGTGTCGATCAACTGAACCCTTAACCTGCCTGCCCCAATTTTGTTTCCGCCTCGGCAGCGATGCGCCGGCTCAGCTCGGCCAGCGCCCGGTTCATCGCCTCGACCATGCCGCCGGCTCCCCCGCCGCCGGCCGGCTCGACGATGACCGTATTGCCCGCCGCCAGGATATCTCCCTTCTCCTTGCCGTTTAATGTCCAGAGGGCGTCGAGCACGACTGTATCCTGGTCGGTCCCCTCGAACCGCGTGACCGAAACCTGGATCCGCCCGTCGGCGAGGGGCGACGTTTCCCACGGAAGCACCACGTACCCGCTCGGGCCGAGCAGCACGGCGAGGTTGTCGAGCAGGACCCGGGCAACGTCACCCTGCAGCGAGCCGGCCCAGCGATCGACCTCCAGCAGGGTGACGCTCGACGCGCCGTCACGCCGGACGATCTGCGGCCGGTTGAGGTAGTCGGCGATCTCGACCGGGCCGACGGCGATGATCCCCTGCCGTTCGGCCATCTCGATCGCCGGGGAACTTTTTCCCTCCTGCAGGGAGGTGAGGGTGTAAAAGTGAACGGCCGGACTGCTGCCGCAGGCGGACAGGCCGAGCAGCAACACGGCACAGAGGGCGGTGTACAGCGGACAGGAACGGCGCATCATGCACTACTCTCCTTTCAGGTCGCCCTTGCCCCGCAGCAGGGCCTCGGGATGCCGCTCGAGGTAATCGACCAGGGTGTTGACCGAGCGGGCGGCTGCGGCCATCTCCCGCAACGCCTGCTGAAGCTGATAGGAAGACCGCTCGTCCGTCGCCGTCTGCCGCACCGCTTCGAGGGTCTCCTCCGTCTTGGCGAAGGTGGCCCGGGCCTCGGCCAGGGTTTCGTTGATGTTCCTGGCCATCTCGCCCGATGCCCCTTCCCTCATCGCCAGGAACTTCTCCGCCTCATTGAGGGCTCTGGTCGCGGCCTCGGTCGTCTTGCGGCCCTCCTCTCCCAGGGACCGGATCTCGCGATCCAGGGTGCGGATCATCTCCTGCACCTCCTTTGCGGTGGTGCCTAGGGAGCTGACGGCTTCGTTCAGTTCGGGTGAGTTGACCAGGCGGTCGATCCCCTCCATAGCCGAGTGTATCTTCTCAACCAGATCCTCCAGGGGAAGTTCGGCGAGGGTCTTCTGCAATTCTTCGGTCTTGGAGAGGATGGAGGGACTCTCGGGGTAGTCCGTGTCGGTCCCGCGCAGCACCACCGGGGTATCGGGACAGAAGTCGACATAGATGCCAAGCTGGCCGGTGACGATGCTCTGCATCTGGAGCCGGGCCCGCAATCCCTTGTCGATCAACTCCTTGAAGTACCTCCGATCCGTTTCCCCCCCGCGGAACCTGTCCCTCTCGATCTCGATGATGACCGGTATCAAGGCTTCCATTTCCTGCGGATCGAAAGCGATCTGGATGTCGGTGACCGAGCCGATCTTCACGCCGCGGAACACGACCGGCGAGCCGACGTTGAGCCCCTTGACCGACCCGTCGAAGTAGACCACGAATTTCCGGGTGTCGGCGAAGAGCTTGCCCGAACCGAAGATCATCACCCCGACCACCAGCAGGGCGAGCGCTCCCAGGACAAAGGCCCCGATCACCGCCTTGTTCGCTTTGCCGTTCATCTTCTCCGTCCCGCCTCCTTCAGGTTCATGGCATGGGAGCAGCCTCCGCCGACCGTCTAGGCGGCAGACCCGCCCCGCGTCAGAAAGCTTTTTACCTTCGGATCGTCCGTCTCCTCGAGGAGTTTTTTCGGGTCGCCCCCGGCGATCATCGTCCGGGTCTCCGGGTCGAGGAAGACCGAGTTGTTGCCGATGGCGAAAATGCTCGCCAGCTCGTGGGTCACCACCACGACCGTGGCGCCGAGGCTGTCGCGCAGCTCGAGAATGAGGTCGTCGAGCAGATGCGCGCTGATCGGGTCGAGGCCGGCAGAGGGTTCGTCAAAGTAGAGGATGTCGGGGTCGAGCGCCATCGCCCGCGCCAGGCCCGCCCGCTTCTTCATGCCGCCGCTGATCTCGCTGGGGTAGTAGCTCCCGAAGCCAGCCAGCCCCACCAGGGCGAGCTTGAGGGCGACCCGCTCGCGGATCTCCGCCGGCGGCAGGGAGGTGTACTCTTCCAGCGGCAGGGCGACGTTCTCGGCCAGGGTCATCGAGCTCCAGAGAGCACCGCTCTGGTAGAGGATACCGAAGCGCCGCATGATCTCCCGCTGCCGCTCCGGCGCCGCGGCCCAGAAATTCTCCCCGCCGTAGAGCACCTCGCCCTTCGCCGGCGGCATCAGGCCGATGAGGTGCCGCAGCAGGGTACTCTTGCCGCAGCCGCTGCCGCCCATGATGATGAAGATGTCCCCGCGGTTGACGTCAAAGGAAAGGTCCCGCTGAATGACCTTGGGGCCGTAGGCCATGGTCAGGCCCTTCACCGCGATGCAGGGAGATCCCTTGTCCATTTCAACGGTCATCCCTATGTCCTGTTCGTCGCACAGTTCCAACTTTTCAAATCCCCAGCACGTTGCACAACAGGGTGATGATCCCCGTCGCGACGATGATGCTGACGATGCCGGAGACAACTG
>DATBML010000134.1:0-4499 GCA_036554885.1 Desulfuromonadales bacterium | reverse complement strand
ATAAAGGGACTCCTGGACGAGCACCGCCACGGACAGCCACGAGAGGTCAGCCGGCACTGAAAAACCGGATGTGCTAATATATAAGTGAAATAAGGAGGTTCTTTGAAAACTCTGGAATGTGCGATTCCTTCTCGCGTCAGTTTCGTCAGCACGAAAGTCGTACGTATCCGGCCAGGGCCGCGGTGAGCCTGCCCGCCATGGAGCGGGACGCCTGAAACGGCCTGCGGGATACGGAGAGTGGTTTCCGGGCGAATGACAACAGGAGGGTCGGCACCCCGGAGTTGCCCGTCGTTGCTAGAGGGTTGGGGGTTTTGCCGAGGGAAGCCGAACGTGCTATAATATGAGTGCAGAAAGAGGAAGTTGATCTTTGACAGATTGGGATGCGGGTACCTTCTTTACGTGACGCAGATCGGAAAGCTGCAAACACTGGATTCCGAGACGACGGCGTCAGCGGTCATGGTTGCGACGTCAGACCGTTATTATACGGGAGACGCCGAGGTCGGTTTGGCCTTGGAGGAAAACCGTGATCGTGATGCGAGAGAGAGCGTCCCACATCCCTGCGAAATGAGAAGCCGGGGTTACGCGGTCCAACGACTGAAGCCGTGTCATCCCCTCCGCCGTGGGCGTATCAACCCCCGGAAAAAGGCAGAATCCGAAAGGTGCACCGTCAGATCGGGTCCGAGAGGAGCCGGAATGACGCCACCCAATAGGGTTTGAGCCGACGGAGTGGTGAAAAGCGGACCGTAGTATTCCGGCCTCTCAGTTTTTTCGTAAGCCCCGGACAACCGGGGCTTTTCAATTTTCTGGTCTTACGGCGAGAGGACATTTGCGCCGGTTGCACCAAGGGAAGGAGGTACGCCATGACACGCCAGGAATACGAAAGCATCTGCCATGCTGCCTTCTGGGGAGAAAAGCGCACGATCGAAAACATTGCCCTTCATGAAACCGGGCGGGTTTTCAACTGCAAGGCCGACACCTTCAACGTCAAAGTGGGCGACGAATGGCGCCAGTGGGGACGGCAGGTGTGTGATGAAACCATTCCCGAAGGACAAGATGGCTGAGCTTCATACGACGGAGAATTCCCCGGCAGGCACGTGCAACGCAAAAAAACCGGTCAAGGGAGGAGGCATCCCGGTTGACCGGCCTGAAACGTTTTAGCAGTTTGAAGCAAGGAAAGGAAGAAGGTTCTTTGAAGAAGAAGGAATCGCCGGCCCGCCTGCCACAACAGGCCCTTGATGGTTTCCACTATATTTCGGCGGGACCGAAATATCCACGTGGATACTCGTAGAAATTCGGTGCGGATGAAGCATTCCCGAACTGTGCATCTGTACGGGTGGTTCGCTCAGGGGTAGATTTTCCCTGATACCTGATATTATTGCGACACTGGGCCGAGGAAAGGAATGATTGGTTCTCTGTTCAAAAGAGGACGCCGGACGGGGCGAGGTCGTCAGAGGGGGGCTCGCCGTAGACTTCCTGATGCATCTTGCGCATGCAGTCCCTGGCCAACCGGCCCCGACAGTAGTCCTGCAGAAAGACGCTGTGCAGATAGACTCGCGAAAAGCGTATCTTCTTGAAATAGGGGCAGCAATCCTGATTTTCACAGCCGACCATGCGACCCTCCGCAAATAAAACCCATACAGAACACTGCTGAGAGTCTACTGGAGGTAATCTTATTTTTTTCTTATATCGACAAACCTGCCGTTGAAGAAACAAAAAGGGGTACCCCCATGGAGCGCCCCCTTTGCCTGAGACCGTCGGCTCAAGAACCTGCGGTTTATTTGCCGATCTTTGCCGTCAACTCCGGATAAGGCCACCCTTCCTGCCCCTTCTCGAGGATGAGGAGCCGCTCCGGTGCGATTCCTTTTTCCAACAGGTGGTCATAGGTCCGCTTGGCGCCGCCTTCGCCTCGCGGACAGACGATGACGACAGGATCGCTGTTCGCCTGCAACTGCGGCAGAAGCGAATCGAGCCGGCCCCGCTCCTCGTCGGACTTGACCGGATAGGCGTAGGTGGGCACAGCTCCCGGGATGTGATGTTCGCCGAACGCCTGTTCGACCTGAATGTCGAGCAGGGTGAGCGCTTCCTTGCCCTCGATCCTGGCCTTGAGCGCCTCGGCGGTCAGAAAATGGTAGGAACCCTTTTCGGCCGCCACGGCCGACACGCTCCAACCGGCTGTCAGTGCCACTACAGCCAGCAAAAACAGTACCCTGAGCCTCTGCATGATGAAAACCTCCCGAAGAAATTTTGACGAAGTGTAACATCGCCGGCATGGCAAAGAAAAATTCGAAAAACAAATGTTTTCTTACTTTTCAATCGCTTCTTCCTATGAGCCGAATTGGCCAGATCGGTGCTTTTTTTCGTCAAGGAGGATGGAATTCACTCCCCCACCCTGTTTTCCCCTGTTCCCGCTTCCCCTGCCGGCCGTTTTCCGCTATCCTCGCATCCCGCCGGAGCACGACCGGAGAGCGAACCGCAAACCGTCACCCGTCTTAGAGCGGCGCCAACAGGCCGGCGCCGGACAGACCACATGCAGCCAGCAACCGCGCCGCCGGTGCCTGACATCCTCTACCTCGACGATCACCTGGTTGTGATCCACAAGCCGGCCGACCTGCTGGTCCACCGCAGCCCGATCGACCGGCGCGAGACCCGTTTCGCCCTGCAACTGGTCCGCGACCTGATCGGCCGGCGGGTCTATCCGGTGCACCGCCTCGACCGGCCGACCTCCGGCGCCCTGCTCTTCGGCCTGACCCCGGCTGCAGCCCAGATGCTCTGCCAGTCCTTTATCGATGGCAGGGTGGCCAAAACCTACCTGGCGGTGGTGCGCGGCTTCACTGCGGCCGAGGGAGCGATCGATTATCCCCTGATCGAAGAGCCGGACCGCATCGCCGACCCCTTTGCCACCCCGGACAAGGAGGCGCAGGCAGCGTTGACCGGCTACCGGCGGTTGGCCGAAACCGAACTCCCCTTTGCCGTCGGCCGCCACCCCACCAGCCGCTACTCCCTGGTCGAGGCCTGCCCCCGCACCGGCCGCCGACACCAGTTGCGCCGCCACTTCAAACACATCTTCCATCCGATCATCGGCGACACGAAATATGGCGAGGGCCGACATAACCGGCTTTTCCGCGAAGCCTTCGGCTGTCACCGCCTGCTGCTCGCCGCCGTCGAGCTCTCATTCCCCCACCCCGCCAGCGGCCGGCCGCTCACCGTCTGCGCCCCGCCGGAAGAATCCTTCGCCCGGCTCATCGACCAGTTCGCATGGCGAGAGGCCCTGCCGGTGCGCTGGCGGCGATGAGTCCGACGGCCGCCCCTGCGCGTTCTTCGACCGGAGGGGGGCGGTTGCAGCCGCTCTCTTTGCGGTACCCCCCGGAGAGCCGGAACCGGCCGGCAAAGCTCCCGCCGCCCCGGCCGAGCTGGCATCCATTACCGCCTGAATTCACGCCCGCCCTCCGGGCGAGAAAGAACTTTGCAAAAAACTGGTTGATTTTTATTACGATTATCGACTACGATTTTCGATATGAAATTTAGTCTCGAAGAAATGAAAGCCCTGAACCGGGAAATCCTCCTCGCTTTCTGGAAGGTCCACATCCTGCACCACGCCGCCGAAGGGCCGGTGGTGGGACAATGGATGCTCAAGGAGCTGCGCCGGCACGGCTACGACGTCAGCCCCGGCACCCTCTACCCCATGCTCCAGCGGATGGAGGGCAACGGCTGGCTGCGCAGCGAAGCCGACCCGAAACGCGGGCCGCGGGGGCCGAGAAGCTATTTCCTGACGGAAAAAGGGGAAGAGGTGATGGCGCTGATCGGCCGGCAGGTTGCAGAGCTTTACGAAGAGATCGGAGGAGCGGACTGCCCTCCGATAGCAGTAGAGGAAAAGAAAAAACCATGAATGAACAGCAAGAGAAGCTTTCCGTCGGCCGGGTTTTTCTGGCCTTCCTCAAACTCGGACTGACCTCCTTCGGCGGCCCGGTCGCCCATCTGGGCTACTTCCGCGACGAATTCGTCAATCGCCGCCGGTGCCTGCGCGAGGACACCTACGCCGACCTGGTCGCCCTCTGCCAGTTTCTCCCGGGTCCGGCCAGCAGCCAGGTCGGCATCGGCATCGGCATCTCCCAGGCGGGGCTGCGCGGCGGCCTGGCGGCCTGGCTCGGCTTCACCCTCCCGTCGGCCCTGGCCCTCATCCTCTTCGCCTACGGCGTGGCCGCCCTGGACGAGACAGCGGTCCACGCGGGCTGGCTGCACGGCCTCAAGGTGGTGGCGGTGGCGGTGGTCGCCCAGGCGATCTGGGGAATGGCCAAGGCGCTCTGCCCCGACCGACCCCGGGGGACAATGGCCATCCTGGCCGCCGGCCTCACCCTGGCCCTGCCGGGCGTCTCCGGCCAACTCGTCGCCATCGCCGCCGGCGCCATCCTCGGCCTGCTCTGCCTGCAGCCGGAGGGACCGGCAGACCACGAGCCCCATCTGTTCGCGCCCGGCCGAAGAACCGCGGTCGTCTGCCTCGG
>DATBML010000106.1:0-5126 GCA_036554885.1 Desulfuromonadales bacterium | reverse complement strand
TGGGCGAAGCCTATTATGCCCTCGGCAAGACGGGTCCGGCGATCGAGTCCTATCGACACGCCCTGACCCTCAGCCCCAATTATACGCTCGCTCATTATCGGCTGGGCCAGGCGCATATGAAACTCAAGCAGCACCAGGAGGCGGTCGCCTGCTTTCGCGAAGTGCTGCGCCTGGCCCCCGATTCGGAACTCGGCCGTTCCGTTGCCGAATACATCAATATCCTGAAGTGATGTTCGCCATGGATAATTTCTCCCAGCCGACCGTAGGTGCCCTGCTCAGGAACCGGCGTCAGGAACTTGGCCTCTCTCTGGCAGAGGTTGCAGCGAAAACCCATATCCGGCGCGCCTATCTCGAAGCCCTGGAGGCCGATCACTTTGAAGTCTTGCCCGGAGATGCCTATCAGAGCGGCTTCCTGCGCAACTACGCCGGGACGCTCGGCCTGGAACCCGGAAGCGTTCTGCGGCAGTGGCGGGAGCAGACGGTCAGGACGAGCGATGGCAGAATCACCGAGCCTCCCGCTGTTTCCCCGGTGTTGACCGCCGTCACCCCACCGGTTTGTTCGCGGCGCCGCTCGGCCCTTCTTCTGCTGATTCCACTATTGCTCGTCGGGGCTATCGCCCTCTTTCTTTCCGGCGAAAACCGGAACGGAGCCGAGGCGCGCTTCCCCGTCCCCGCCCCCGTTCCATCCGCGCCGGCCCTGTCTGAACCGACCATTTTGATTGTGCAGCCTCCCCCTGTCGAAAAGGCTTTGCCGTCCCCGGCGAGCGTGACCGAGGCATCGTCCGGCGTTGTGGAAGATCAGGCCGCCCCGGCTGCACTGCCCGACATTCCTGACGGAGGGAGCGTTATCAGGCTCGAAACCCTGGGCCCCCTTACGGTCGAGGTGACCGTGGACAGCCGACCGCTGCAGCGTTATGTTTTAAGTACGGCATCCGCACTCCAGTGGAACGTCGGACGCCGCGCTCGTCTGTCCTTGGACAATCCGGCGGTCGCCCGAGTCTGGCTCGACGGTAAGCCTCTCGATCTGGCTGGCCGCACCGAAATCGTCCTGCAGTCGGAAATCCCGGAGTAGTGGGAGGTGAACCGATGACCATTCAATGCCCTGGGTGTGATTCCCGCTATCGAATCGATCCGTCCCGGAGCACCAAATCGGTGGCCCGGGTAAAGTGCCCGCAGTGTGCGACCGTGTTCGAAGTGAATCTCCATGATGCGCAGGTCAAGTCGCCTGCCGCCGCTCCGGTTCCGGCCGCCCCCGTTCCAGGGAAGGCGAATTCGGCAGCGGCTGCAGTCCTGATCGTCGATGATTCCAAGTTTTTCCGCGAGTTGGTTGCCGACGTGCTCAAGCCGTTGCAGCTGCAGTTTCTCATGGCGGGAGACGGCAACGAAGCCCTGCGGATCATCCGGCAAAAACAGCCAGCTCTGGTCATCCTCGACCTGAATCTCCCCGGCATGAGCGGCTACGAACTGATCCGGCACGTGCGCGAGGAACCGTCCCTGCGCGATCTCCGCCTGCTGGCCATGAGCGGTGTCTACCGCAAGGAGACCGATGTCGCCGAGGTGCAGGCGGCCGGCGCCGATGATTTCGTCAGCAAGTCGTTCAAGCCGGAGCAGCTGCAAGCTCGTGTGAAGAAACTGCTGGCAGGGCAGGCATGACCGGCTCTGCCGAGATTCAGGAGGTGGCCGAAGCGGTCCGTCGTCAGGCCGGGGAGGAGCCGTTCGCTCTGGCGGTCGTTCTTGGCTCGGGTCTCGGCATCCTGGCCGAGGAGGCGGAGCCGTTGGGTGTTTTTCCCTATGCCGGGTTTGCCGCCTTCCCCCCTGCGCAGCAGGTTGTCGGCCATGCCGGCCGTCTGGTCGCCGGAACCCTGGATGGCCGGAGGCTCCTTTTTTTTCAGGGACGGCATCATCTCTACGAGGGATTTACCGCCCGGCAGGTCGCGGTGCCGGCGCGGATTGCCCATGACCTCGGCTGCCGGCGGCTACTCCTGACCAATGCCGCCGGTGGGGTCAACGAGGAGTTTCGCACCGGCGATTTCATGCTGATTGCCGATCATCTCAACTTCCTTGGCGACAATCCCCTGCGGGGCGAAAGACGAGACCCCTTCGTCGACCTTTCCACCCTTTATCAGCAGGAATTCTTCCCCTCCCTCCTCGAATTTGCCCGTCGGCAACATATCCGTCTGCATCGCGGCGTCCTGGCGGCCCTGCCCGGACCTTCCTATGAAACCCCCGCCGAAATCCGTGCTCTCCGGATGATGGGTGCCGATGCCGTCTCCATGTCGACAGTTCCCGAGGCCATCATGGGGCACTACCTTGGGCTGGAAGTGGCAGGACTGTCCCTCATCGCCAATGCCGCTGCCGGTTTGGCCTCTGCTCCCCTCAGCCACGCGGAGGTCCTTGCGAGCGGCCAACGGGGGGCGTCTCAATTGTCGCTGCTGGTCCGCCGTCTGATCGCCCTTTGGCTGCCGCCTTCCACCTAGTCCCCGCCCCTCCGCACACGCCGTTGTATTGAGATTTAACTATCCGTAATCATTGTTTTATTAATTTTATGAGCGGCCGTCCCTGGCCTTGACAGCAAAAGCCGGCATGGTACACTTTCCGAAATTGTGACCGGGAGATGCGGCTTGGGTCAGAAAGCAAAGAAAATACTGATAGTGGATGATGAGGAGAACGCCCGTATCGGCCTGAGCAAGCTCCTGGCGCAGGAGGGGTACGAGGTCGAGAGCGTCGCCAATGGCCTTGAGGCTCTGGAGTTTCTTGGCCGCAAAAAGGTGAATCTGATCATCAGCGACATCAATATGCCCCAGATGAACGGACTCGCCTTTCTCCGGGAACTCAACCGCCACCATCCCGACATGTCGGTCATCATGATTACCGCCTACGGCGGCGTCGAATCCTATCTCGAGGCGATGAACCTCGGTGCCTTCGAATACATCCACAAGCCTGTCAAACTGGAAGAACTCAAGTCCGTAATGAAAAAGATATTTACCCGGCACCAGGCGGTGAGCGTTTCCTGATGCCCTCGCTGATGATATAATTTTTAATAAGGAGGAAATATGAGAGACTTCAAGACGATCCTGTTCGCCACCGATTTTTCGGAAAGTTCCGACTATGCCTTTCAGTATGCTTATTCCGTGGCCAAAAAATTCAATGCCCGTTTGCTTCTGGTGCACGTGATCAACGAACCGGTCGACCTGCGTGGCTTCTATGTGCCTCACATCTCCTTTGAAAAGCTCGAAGAGGAGATCGAGGAAGGGGCGCAGAAAATGATGGAAAAGTTCTGCCGCGCCCATATCCGCGACTATGACAACTATGAATCCATCATTGTTCCCGGTATCCCCTACGACGAGATCATCAAGAAGGCGACGGACTACTCGGCTGATCTCATCATCCTGGGGACGCACGGCCGCACCGGCCTCGATCATGTTCTGTTCGGCAGTACCGCCGAAAAGGTGGTGCGCAAGTCGCCGGTGCCGGTGATGACCATCCGCATCGGCGAATGACGAAGCACAGGACCCCTTCGGCAATGCAAAAGGCAGCAGTGATGCTGCCTTTTACATTTTCCGACAGCCTTTGCAGTGGGGATTTCTCCTTGTCAAAGGGGGCGGGGAAGGGTTATGCTACTTGCCGCTTCGAGCATTCAGGACGAAGGGAATATCAGTTTTGACCATGACGGATCGCGTACTGGTGATCGACGATGAAAGGATCATCCTCGAGCTCACCTCGATGATTCTGCGCAGCAGGGGATATGAGGTTCTGACCGCCGAAAGCGGCCGGCTCGGCCTCGAAATCGTCGAGCGCGACGCCCCCTCCCTGGTCCTGCTCGACTACATGATGCCGGGCATGGACGGGATGACCGCCCTGCGGCAGATCCGCGAGCGTTTTCCCGATACCTACGTCGTCATGTTCACCGGCAAGGGGAGCGAAGAGATTGCCGTCGAGTTGATGAAGGGGGGGGCCTCCGACTACATCCTCAAGCCGTTCAATAACCAGGACCTGGTCGAGCGTATCGAAAATGTCCTGCGCATCCGACGCATCGAGCTGCACAACCGCGAGTTGCGGGAAGAGCGCGAGCGCCTGCTGCGGGAAATTGAGCAGTGGAACCTGGAGTTGGAGCGCCGGGTTGAGGAGAAGAGCGTCGAGCTGGAGCGGGCGCACGCGGAGATCCTGCAGGCGGAAAAGCTGGTCACGCTGGGGCATCTCTCCGCCGGTATGGCACACGAGATTCGCAACCCGCTCAATTCCATCAGTCTCTTCGCCCAGATTCTCAAGGGGGGGCTGACGGCCGATGCAGAAAAGAGCTTGTATCTGGAAAAGATCCTCAAGGAGGTCGACCGGATCGACAATATCCTGGTGCAGCTGCTGGCGGCCAGCAAGCGCCCTCGGTTTGAGCTCCAGTCCGTGTCGATCGCCGAAGTTGTCGATCGTGCCCTGGAGGCCTGCAGCACCCAGATCAAAGCGCAGGGGGTGACAGTGCGCCGCCGTTTTCTCAGCCTGCCGCCTCCGATACAGGCGGATACCACGGAAATCGGGCAGATTTTTTCCAACCTTTTTGCCAATGCTCTGTACGAGATGCGGCAGGGCGGTACGCTGGAAGTCTGCCTCAGCCATGACGAAAAGGAGATCGCCATCGAGGTGAGCGATTCCGGCGGCGGCATCCCCAGGGAGAATCTCGGCCAGATCTTCGATCCGTTTTTCACAACCAAGGAAAAGGGGACCGGTTTCGGCCTGTCGGTGGTCCTGCGAATCGTCAAAACCTACGGCGGCCGTATCAGCGCCGACAGCGTCCTCGGCGAGGGAACCACCTTCCACATTCGCCTGCCCCTCTCCATCAAAACTCTCTAGTGTCCGAAGAGCCCTATGCCTTGCCATGAGATCCGTTCCGCCGCTGGCGGCAGAAACGGTGCCCGTCCAGCCGGGGAGGGAGGCTGAGATGGCCCTGCGCCTGCGCGAGGTGCCCCTGACCCTGGTGGAGGCGGAAAGCCTGCTGCCCTGCAAGGTGGCTGCGGAACTCGGTCTTGAGCCTGAGGCGATCGGCGACTGGCAGATCGTTCGCCATGGGATCGATGCCCGGCGCAAGCCGCGGGTATTGCGAATCTATACCGTCGAGTTTTCGGTGCCCGACGAGG
>DATBML010000074.1:0-4491 GCA_036554885.1 Desulfuromonadales bacterium | reverse complement strand
CAGCTTCCAGCCATCCCAGTCATCCTCGGCCAAACCATCCTCGATGACCACGATGGGATATTTCGCCATCCAGCCTTCCCAGAGCGCGACCATCTCGGCGGAAGTCACCTTCCGCCCTTCGGTCCGCAGGTGGTACATCCCCTCCTCGTAGATGCCGCTGACGGCGGGGTCGATGGCGAGCGCTATCTGCTGACCGGGCTTGTACCCGGCCTTCCCGATGGCCTGGAGGATCAATTCGACGGCTTCGGCGTTGGTCTTGAGCGCCGGCGAGAATCCACCCTCGTCGCCGACGCCGGTCGTGTGCCCGCCCTCTTTCAGCACCGCCTTGAGCGCATGGTAGACCTCGCTGCCCCAGCGCACCGCTTCGCGGAAGTTGGGCGCGCCCACCGGGGCGATCATGAACTCCTGGAAGTCGGTCCCCTGCCAGTTGGCGTGGGCACCGCCGTTGAGGATGTTGAACATGGGCACCGGCAGCACCTTGGCCGCCATGCCGCCCAGGTAGCGGTACAGCGGCAGCCCGGTGGAAGCCGATGCCGCGCGGGCCACGGCGAGGCTGACGCCGAGGACGGCGTTCGCCCCCAGTTTCCCCTTGTTGGGCGTTCCATCCAGCGCCCGCATGGCCAGGTCGACGGCGCTCTGGTCCAGGCCGTCCAGGCCGATAACGGCTTCGGCAATCTCCTTGTTGACATGTTCGACTGCTTTCAGCGCCCCCTTGCCACCGTAACGGGCCTTGTCGCCGTCGCGCAGTTCCAGCGCTTCGTGCACCCCGGTGGAGGCGCCGGAAGGGACCGCGGCCCGGCCGCAGGCGCCGTCCTCGAGGGTGACTTCGACTTCCACGGTGGGATTGCCCCGTGAATCCAGGATCTCTCTGCCGATCGTTCTGACGATCTTGGCCATGCCGACCTCCTTCGATTGCTTCTTGTGCTTGCGTTCGGCGCTATCCGGCAAGGATGGTCACTACTGCCGCGAGATCATGTACCGCAGCAGGTCGACCACCCGGTGGGAATACCCCCACTCGTTGTCGTACCAGGAAACCACCTTGAAGAACCGCTTCTCGCCTTTCAGATTGTTCTGGACTGTGGCGAGGGAGTCGTAAATGGAGGAGAACTCCGAGTGGATGAAGTCGGTGGAGACCAACTCCTCCCGGGCGTATTCGAGGTATCCCTTGAGGTAGCTCTCCGACGCCCTCTGCATCAGGGCGTCGATCTCCTCGATGGAGGTCTCCCGCACCGTGCGGAAGGTCAGGTCGACCACCGAGACGTCGGGGGTGGGGACGCGGAAGGCCATCCCGGTCAGCTTCCCCTTCACCGCCGGCAGCACCTCCCCCACCGCCTTGGCAGCGCCGGTGGTCGAGGGGATGATGTTGATCGCCGCCGCCCGCCCTCCCCGCCAGTCCTTCTTGGAGGGGCCGTCGACGGTCTTCTGCGTCGCCGTGTAGGAGTGAATGGTGGTCATCAGCCCGGTCTCGATGCCGAGCCCCTCCTTGAGCAGCACGTGCACCAGCGGGGCCAGGCAGTTGGTGGTGCAGGAGGCGTTGGAGACGACGTGGTGGCTCCCCGGGTCGTACTCCCCCTCGTTCACCCCCATCACCAGGGTCTTCACCTCCCCCTTGCCGGGGGCGCTGATGATGACCTTTTTGGCCCCGGCCGCCAGGTGCAGGGCGGCCTTGGCGGAGTCCGTAAACAGCCCGGTCGATTCGATCACGTAGTCGACACCCAGCTCCCGCCAGGGGAGGAGATCGGGCGACTTGGCCGCCGCCACGCAGCGGATGCGGTGGCCGTCGACCACCAGGATGTCCTCCTCGGGCAGGGACGGGTCGCTTTTCGCCGTCGTCACCTTTCCCTTGAAGCGGCCGTGGATGGAGTCGTACCTGAGCTGGTAGGCGAAGTAGTCCGCGTCGGTGCCGACATCGACCACCGCGACGACGTCGATCTCCCGTCCGAGTTGTCCCTGTTCGGCCATGGCCATCAGGACCAGTCTGCCGATTCTGCCGAAGCCGTTGATCGCTACCTTCGTTGCCATGCTGCCTCCTGTGAAATGACTCTCGTTGGCTACCCTGTATTCGCCAGCCCCTCACGGGGGCATCTGCCGGTCAATCCAGCGGCCCGGTCTTCCAGATATCGCGGCAGTAATCCCGGATGGATCGGTCGGAGGAGAATTTACCCATCCGCGCCACGTTCAGGATGGCCATCTCCGTCCATCTCTTCGGATCACGAAAGACTGCGCCCACCCGGTCCTGGGCGTCGACGTAGGCCTGGTAGTCGGCCAGCAGCAGGAAGTCGTCCCGTTGCCGCAGATGCTCCACCAGCGGCCGGAAGAGTTCCCGGTCCCCCCGGGAGAAGACCCCGGCGGCGAGTTGGTCGAGGATCTCCCGAAGTTGCGGATTCTCTTCGCCGCTGCGCCACGGCTGGTAGCCGCGGGACTTCAGGTCGTGAACCTCCGCGGCGTCGAGGCCGAAGAGGAAGAAGTTCTCTTCGCCGACCTCCTCGCGGATCTCGACGTTGGCGCCGTCCAGGGTGCCGATGGTGAGGGCGCCGTTGAGGGAGAACTTCATGTTGCCGGTCCCCGACGCCTCCTTGCCGGCGGTGGAGATCTGCTCGGAGAGGTCGGCGGCCGGGTAGACCAGATGGCCGTTGGTCACGTTGAAGTCTGGAAAGAATACCACTTTCAGGCGGCTTGCAACGTCGGGGTCATTGTTGACCACCTCCCCGACCGAGGTGATGAGCTTGATCATCAGCTTGGCCATGGCGTAGCCCGGCGCCGCCTTGCCGCCGAAGATGCAGGTCCGCGGCGTGAAATCGGCCTGCGGATCGCGTTTGAGCCGGTTGTAGAGGGTGATGATGTGCAGGACGTTGAGGTGCTGCCGCTTGTACTCGTGGATCCGCTTCACCTGCACGTCGAAGAGCGAGGCCGGGTCGACGGCGATGCCGGTCCGCTCCTTGATCACCGCCGCCAGGGTTCGCTTGTTTCCCTCCTTCACCTTCCGCCAGGCGGCCTGGAAGGTGCGGTCATTGGCGAAGGCCTCCAGTTTCCGGAGCTCCTCGGGGTTCTTTACCCAGCCCTCGCCGATTTTCTCCGTGATCAGCCGGGCCAGGCCGGGGTTGCTCAGCAGCACCCAGCGGCGGGGAGTGACGCCGTTGGTGACGTTGAGAAACTTGTTCGGGGAAAACTCGAAGAAGTCCCGCAGCACGGTCTGTTTCAGAAGTTCGGAATGAAGGGCCGCCACGCCGTTGACGGCATGGCTGCCGACGCTCGCCAGGTGGGCCATCCGCACGTACTTTCCGCCGCTTTCGTCGATGATGGAGAGGCGGGCGACCCGACCCTCGTCGCCGGGAAAGCGCTGCCGCACCTCATCCAGGAAGCGTCGGTTGATCTCGTAGATGATCTCCAGGTGCCGCGGCAGCAGCTCGGAGAAGAGCGGCAGCGGCCACTTCTCCAGCGCCTCGGGGAGCAGCGTGTGGTTGGTGTAGGACAGGGTGTCGCGGGTGATCTCCCAGGCCGCCTCCCACGCCAGCCCGTGCTCGTCGACCAGCAGCCGCATCAGTTCGGCCACCGCGATGGCTGGGTGGGTGTCGTTGAGCTGCACGGCGAAGCTCTCGGCGAAGGTGTCGATGGCGCCGCCGCGCAGCAGGTGAATCCGCAGCATGTCCTGCAGCGAGCAGCTGACGAAGAAATACTGCTGGGCCAGGCGCAGCCTCTTGCCGATGGCCGGCTCGTCGTTGGGATAGAGGACCTTGGAGATGGTCTCGGAAACCACCTTCTCGTCGACGGCCTGGTAGTAGTCGCCAACGTTGAAGGCCTGGAAATCGAAGGACTCCACCGCCTCCGACCTCCAGAGGCGGAGCATGTCGGTCACCCCGGAGCGGTAACCGGCAACCGGGGTGTCGTAGGCGATCCCCTTGACCATCCGGTGCGGTATCCAGCGGACGCGGTAGCGCCCCTGCTCGTCCTGCCAGGATTCGGTTCGGCCGCCGTAGCCAACCTGGAAGGCGCACTCCGGCCGGCAGATCTCCCAAGGGTTGCCGAGGCGCAGCCACTTGTCGGTCACCTCCACCTGCCAGCCGTCGCGCAGCTGCTGGTCGAAGATGCCGAACTCGTAGCGGATGCCGTAGCCAATGGCGGGGACCCGCAGCGTCGCCAGCGAATCCATGTAGCAGGCGGCAAGCCGGCCCAGGCCGCCGTTGCCCAGCCCTGGCTCCTCCTCCTGGCTGAGCAGTTGGTCCAGGTCCTGGTCCAGCTCGGCCACGGCCTGCCGGACTGGTTCCATGATCCCCAGGTTCACCAGGTTGGTCCCGAGATGGGGTCCCATCAGGAACTCGGCCGACAGGTAGCTGACGATCTTCACGTCCCTGCGGTGCAGATGCTGCAGCGAGGTGAGCCAGTCGTCCAGCATCCGGTCGCGTACCGCACAGGCGATTGCCATGTACCAGTCGTTGCGGGTGGCCAGCTCGACGTTGCTCGCCTGGGTGAAGTTGAGGTGGTCGAGAATCG
>DATBML010000307.1:0-2949 GCA_036554885.1 Desulfuromonadales bacterium | reverse complement strand
TTTTTTCCCGCGCGTAGCCGCAACAGACGACGTTCATCGTCGCGTAGGGGATCCCACCGAGCAACTGCGTCAACTGCCGGTCGAGTCCGGCCACCATTGCTGCCGCCGCGTAGGCCGGCGCGGCGCTGACCACCACCTCCGCCTCGACCGTTTCGCCGTCTTCCAGGCGCAGTTCATAGCCGCCGTCCTTGCGAACGATTTCCGCCACGGCGGCGCCGGTGCGTACCTCCCCCCGAAGCGCCGAAACCGTACTGTCGGTCAGGTCCTGGATGCCGCCGACGAAGGAGGTGAGGACGCCGCCGGGACCGGCGGCACTGGCGACCGCCTTGCCGGCCTTGCGCTCGGCCTTCTTCTGTTTGGCCAGCTTGACCATCGCCATGATCAGTCCGCCGTACTCCTGCTCGAGCTGGTGGATGCGGGGGAAGCAGCTCTGCAGGCTCATCGTCTCCGGGTCGCCGGCGAAGATGCCCGAGACCATCGGTGCGATCAGCTTGTCGAGGGCCTCCCGGCCGAGCCGGCGACGGGCGAAGTCGGCCAGGGTCTCGTCGGCGCCGTCACGCCTGGCCGGGATCAGCGGCTCACAGGCCAGGCGCAGCTTGCCCGGCCAGGAGATGAGCCCGGATTTAAGAAAAGCCGGTCCGTTCTCCGGCAGGCGGTGCAGCACCCCTTCCGAATAGATGAAGCGCTTGCGGGCGTTGTCGTCGGAGCGCAGCAGGCGGTCTTGTATGCCGAGCCGTTCGCACAACTCCAGGGTCATCGGCTTGTTGTCGAGAAAGCCGTTGGGCCCCCACTCGCAGAGAAACCCTTCTTCGCGGATGCTCCAGATCTTGCCGCCGGTGCGCGGTTTCTTCTCGAGGACCAGGGTTTCGACCTCGAGCCCGGCCGCAGCAGCCAGCCGCTCAATGGAGTAGGCGGTTGAGAGCCCGGATATTCCGGCCCCGATGATGGCGATGCGGGTCATGCGTCCTCCTTATGAAAAATAAACCTTCCCGCAACACCCTGCGCAGTCTCAGGAATTCGGAAATCAAAAGAAAAGCAGGAGCGGATTTCTGCTACGAAAGAAATTTCTTCCGCATTTTGTATTTTTAATTTTGCAGCGTCAAGGTTTTACTGCATTTGCGGGAGGGGGCTCAGGGTATCGAGAAGGGCGCGCTTATGCTCCAGGCTGTGGCGCAATTCCTCGGGAGAGTCGAGGGCAAGTGCTTCGGCGATGGCCTGGCGGGCACCCGCATAATCGTGGCGGGCAATCCGGATTTCCGCCAGGGTGTCGAGGTAGGCCGGTTCGCGGGGGTTGGCGGCCACGGCCTTTTCGGCCCAGTCCAGAGCCTCTCCGGTCTTCTCTGCCCGGAGCAGGACCCAGGCGAGATTGTTCATCGCCTCGGCATTCCCGGGCTCGCGGCGCATGGCCTGACGGTAGCTCTTCTCCGCTTGTCCCCACTCGCCCCGCTCCGCCTGCACGTTGCCGAGGTTGATCAACGGCCGGGCCCATTGCCGATCGAGTTCAGCCGCCCGGCCGTACTCGCGGACCGCCAGGTCACTCTCCCCCCGTTGCTGATAGGAAACGCCGAGGTCGTTATGTTGCCGGGCATCGAGGGGATCGTTGAGGATGATGACCCGCGGCATGGAACAGCCGATAAGGCAGAACAAGGCCAACAGGCTTAGCAGGACGGGTCTCGGACGCACCGTTCATTCATTCCAGATAGAGGTAAAGCCGGTTCATCTTTTCCCAGCGGCGGAGCAGATCGTCGGCGTCGATGAAGACCCCTTTCTGCACTCCGGCATGGGTGAGAAATCGCCGCTGATCGTAGCCGAAAACCACCAGGTAGTGAGGCCGGGAGAAGCGCCAGAAACCCGTTTCAACCGGAATCACGACCGGACGACCGGCATCGATCGTCTGTCGCAGCAGATCGAGATCGCCCCGCCCTGAGCGGGTGCCGAAACCCTGCTGCCGGGCAAAATTCTCCATGTCCGGCAACAGGCTACCACCCAGCTTGGGCTCGTAGACGGCCCGCGATATCTCGCCCACCGGGACCTCCCTGCCCTGGTAGGCCAGCAGGGAAGCAAGGGCCGATGGGCCGCAATCGTCCTTCTGTTCCTGAGGACGATAGGGAACACCTTCGATGACCCGCAACCCCAGATGCTCCGGGGTCCAGAATTCCTGCCGGAAAGGGGAACACCCGCTTGCCACTAAAGCGATCAGAACCAGCAGCAGCCGCCCGGTCACCTGATGATGATCTCCCGGTCGAGCAGCTTGATGATGACGATCACCAGGATGACGATCACCAGCACGGCAATCACCGCCTCAGCCCCGTTCCCGGCGGCGATATCCTTCGACAGGCCGGCCAATTGATGCAACTGCGCATCGGAAAAGGTCGGCAGCCTGGCGGCGATCTCCTCTTTAGACAACCCGAAATCGACCAGTCGTTGGGCCACCACTTCCTTTTCGAGAGCCTGCCGAATCGTTTCGACCTGCGCCTGCCGTTCGGAGACGCTGGCGCCGTCAGCCAGGCGGCTCGGGACGAGCGCTGCATTGCCGTTGACGGGGAGCAGGGAGAGAGCACTGAAGGCGATCAGTACCATCCAGCAGATACGCAGATCGAGAACCCACGCACGACGATGCTTCGACATGATTTCTTCTCCTGATTGACAGATACGGCCGATACCGGGCCGGCTATTTGACAATGATCCGTTTGTCGCTGACCTTGAGAATGACGATCACCAGCAGCACAATGACCAGCACGGCAATCACGAAGCCGAGAACACCGCCCTCGCCGAGCGTGTCGGAGAGGCTTGCCAGCTGATGCAGCTGTTCGTCGGAAAGTGACGGCAGCCTGGCTGCGACTTCCTCGGGAGTGAAGCCGTAGTCCGCCAGCCGCTGCGCCACCACCTCTTGTTCGAGGGATTGCCTGATTGTTTCAATCTGCGCCGAGCGCTCGGCGACTACCGAAT
>DATBML010000036.1:0-3658 GCA_036554885.1 Desulfuromonadales bacterium | reverse complement strand
TGAGTGAATGCTCACTCCGAATTTGCAAAAGGTTATCTTGCCGGGTAAATGACTAAAGTGAAGAAAAATCCTTTTATCCGCAGATTTACGCAGGTGGACGCAGATTGAGACCTAAAAAACAATCATTGTTTTTGCCTTCTGTTTAATCTGCGCAAATCTGCGTCATCTGCGGACAAACAGGTCTTCAGGTATTCGCCCGGATGTGCATCAGCGCTTCAGCCCGTCCCAGCAGGCCTCGACGACGATGCGGATCATGGCCTCGTCAACCACCAGTTGTCTGATGCCGTATTCCTTGGCCAAGGCGACGATGGGCCCGAAGGCGATTGCCTCGAGTACGGGCAGGGGAGCATCCTTGATGATCTGCTGGTCGCGGGCGAAAAGCAGGAGCCGCTTGATCACCTCTTCCTCGCCGGGTGCCGAATAGCCGCAGGACTGGGGGAAGGGAGAATAATAGTACTGTTCCATGAAGCGGAAAACCTTGGGCTCGCTGAGAAACAGGCGGAGCAGGCGGGTCATGAGGAAGATGAAGCGCTCGCGCACCGGCTGATCCTCCCGGTAGTCGTCGCAGACCCAGGCGACCGCCTTGACGTGCAGCTCCTGGTGCAGCTCGCGGATCAGTTCGTCCTTGTCCTTGAAGTAGCGGTAGATGGTGCCGACGCCGACGCCGGCCCGTTCGGCGATGAGGGAGGTCGGAGCGCCGTGGAAGCCGTTTTCGGCGAACAGCTCGAGAGCCGCTTCGAGGAGGGCGGCGCGCTTGTCGATTTTTTCGCTGGTCATCGTGTCTCTCTCGGAGTGAACGTTCAGTCCGGTATCTTATTCATGAGGGGTGTCGGAGTCAAGAGGGAAAATTCCTGGCCTGCTTGAAAAGCGAAAGCCCGCCATCTCATCGATGACGGGCTCTCTATGTGGTGGGGGTGGTCGGAGTCGAACCGACATGGACTTGCGCCCGCTGGATTTTGAGTCCAGTGCGTCTACCAATTTCACCACACCCCCAGAATCGATCGGGGTGGTTCGGGCCGGGGCGAAGCGGGATGAATTATAGAAAGAGAAGGGCGGGCGGTCAAGCAATTAAACAGTTTCAGGCCGGGCTTTCTTCGCGCTCGCCGACAAGCCCGTCGATTGCCGTGCGCAGCCGCTCGGCCAGCGTTCCCCGGCGCAGATGGCGGCCCTCCAGCTGGCTGACCGGCAGCAGGTCGATCAGGCTGTTGCTTAGAAAGACCTCGTCGGCCGCAAAGAGTTCGTCCAGCGGGAGGTCACGCTCCTCCAACCGCAGGCCGAGGCTGGCTGCGGCCCGCAGCACCTGCCGGCGCATGATGCCGGCCAGCACCAGTTCGCCGGCCGGCGGTGTGACGAGCGTGTCTCCCTGGAGGGCAAAGAGATTGCTGGTGGCTCCCTCCAGCGCGCACCCTTCGGCATTGACGAACAGGGCCTCGCGGGCGCCGCGGCGGCGGGCGAAGTCGGCGGCGTAGAGGCAGTCGGCGTAGTTGCCCCGCTTCATCTGCGGCAGGTGGGAGAGGGGATTGACCCGTCGGTTCTGGGCGACCACGCAGACGGCGCCGGCTGCCCGCTCGCTCTCTGTCGGCTCGGCATAGGCCCTGGCCAGAATGAAGAAGCGCCCACGGGACGCTGGCGGCAGCGAAAGGCCAGTGAAGGCGCCGCGGGTGAGCGTCAGGCGCAGCCGGGTCACGGGGGCCTCCAGACGTCGGGCGGTGGCGTTCAGCGCTTCCCGGATCGCCGGCCGGTCGAAAGGAAAGGCGAGCAGCCGGGCGGCGAGTTCGATGCGGTCGAGGTGATCTTCAAGGAAGCAGATGCGACCGCCCCGGGCTTTCAGCGTTTCGAAGAGGGTGTCGCCGAAGAGCACGGCGCCGTCGTCGAGCGGCAGGCCGGCTTCCTTCGGCTCGATGAAAGAGCCGTCGATATTAATAAGCATGGGCATTAACCTTTGAATAGCGGCTTCGCGTGAGCAAAAAAGGTTTATCTTTCCTCCAGCGCCAGCCGCAGGGCCTCTCCCTTGGCCAGGCACTCCTCCCATTCCAGCTCCGGCTCCGAATCGGCGACGATGCCGGCGCCGACCTGGTAGGTAATCTCATCGTCGAACTTCTGAAACGAGCGGATCAGGATGTTGAGGTCCATGTCGCCGGTGACGCTCACGTACCCGGCGCTCCCCGTGTAGGTGCCGCGGCCGACCGGCTCGAGCTCCTCGATGATTTCCATGCAGCGCTTCTTGGGGACGCCGGTGATGGTGCCGCCGGGGAAGGTCGCGCGGATCAGGTCGAACGGTCCCTTGTCAGGCTGCAGCTCTCCCAGGACGTTGGAAACGATGTGGGTGACGTGCGAGTAGCGCTCGAGGGCCATCAGCTCATCGACCTTCACGCTGCCGGCGCGGCAGACCTTGCCGAGGTCGTTGCGTTCCAGGTCGAGCAGCATGATGTGTTCGGCGCGCTCCTTGGGGTGGGCGAGAAGTTCAGCGGCGAGCTTGGCATCCTCCGGCCGGCTGCCGCCGCGACGCCGCGTGCCGGCGATCGGCCGGGTTTCGGCGAGGCCGGCATGCAGGGAGACAAGGCGCTCGGGGGATGAGGAGATGATTTCCAGTCCCGGCGAACGCAGCAGGGCGGCGAAGGGGGAGGGGTTGATGCGCCGCAGGCGGCCGTAGAGGTCAGCGGCGCTGCCACTGAAAGTCCCGTCGAAGCGGCAGGAGAGGTTGGCCTGATAGATGTCGCCGGCGGCGATGTAGTCGCGGGCACGCTCCACCATGGCAACGAATTCCTCCTGCCCGAGCAGCGGCCGGGGTGTCGAGATTTCCGGCAGCTCGAAGGCGGGGAGGGGAGTGCGCAGGGCCTGCCGCACCTCCTCCTCCAGAGCCTGGAGGTTCACCGAGGCGTCGAGGGTGGCCAGGGTCAGGCTGCCAGCAGCATGGTCGTAAGTTGCCGTCAGGTCGACCCAGTCGAGCCAGAGTTGCGGCACTGGCCGGTCGCGCCAGGCGCGGCGGGGCAGCCGCTCGATCCACCCGGCGAGGTCGTAGGCGAAGCAGCCGAAAAAACCGCCGGGAAAAAAGGCCGCCGCTGCCGGCCGGGGGATCCGCCGGGCGGCCAGGACGCCACCGAGAACCTGGAAGGGGTCCCCCGGCAGGAGCGTTTCCTTGCCGCCGTCAAGGCGCAGTAGCCCCCGCTCGTCGAGGCGGTACGATTCGGTGCGGCGCAGGGGAACAATGCTGAAGCGGCCGGTGCGCGGGGCGCGGCTCGCGCTCTCCAGAAATCCCGGTCCCTCCGGGCAAAGGCGCAGGAAAAGAGCGAGGGGGTCGAAGTGGGCAAGAGGGAAGCTGTGAAAATAACAGGACATCCGGCGAAAACCTGTGCCATTCCGCGGGTGGGCGGGACGCGGCGGTCGGGGAAAGAAAAAGGGGTTAACCGTCGCCGGTCAACCCCTTGATTTCTTTGGTGGAGCCAGGCGGGATCGAACCGCCGACCTCTTGAATGCCATTCAAGCGCTCTCCCAGCTGAGCTATAGCCCCAGAACGGATGCCGTTTATAACAAAGCCGCTGCAGGCTGTCAACGGCTTTTTTCCGTGCCGGCCGGAAAACCGGATCAGCCTACAGGTCGATACCGGTCAGGCGGCGCAGCGCTTCCCGGTACTTTTCCCCGGTCTTGGCCACGATCT
>DATBML010000024.1:0-2726 GCA_036554885.1 Desulfuromonadales bacterium | reverse complement strand
GTAAAAACGGAAGCGCCGGGCCTCGACGTAGAGCAGGACGTAGACGAGGGCGAGAGCGAAGAAAAAGAGGCTGTGGTTGATCTCCGGATGGGAGAAGCCGAAACCGAGAAGAGCCGCCGCGGCGCCGACCGCCCAGTTGGTGGTGTGGTCGAGGCGCTGCCGCCAGGCGAGGCTGCGCGTCACCTCGCCCCGGTAGTAGTGGGAGAGGGCAGTGATGGTCTCGCTGCGGGTCAGCTTTTCAGTCGCGGGGATATCCTTGGCCATGCCATAAAGTATAAATGATTCACCACGAAGAGCACGAAGGGAAATCCATCCCGGGGTTTTCTTCGCGTTCTTCGTGGTGAGCTGAGAGCAAGAGTTTTTCGCTTCAGCGCAGCAGTTTTGCCGCTTCCTTGGCGTGATAGGTGATGATCAGGTCGGCTCCTGCTCGTTTCATGCCGATCAACGTCTCCAGCATCACCCGGTCTCCGTCGATCCAGCCTTTGGCCGCGGCCGCCTTGATCATGCTGTACTCGCCCGAAACATTGTAGGCCACCAGCGGCAGATCGAAGCGCTCCTTGAGGTCGCGCAGGATATCGAGGTAGGCCAGGGCCGGCTTGACCATCAGGAAGTCGGCGCACTCCTGCACGTCGAGAGTCGCCTCGCGGAAGGCCTCGCGGCGGTTGGCCGGGTCCATCTGGTAGGAGCGGCGGTCGCCGAACTGGGGGGTGCTTTCGGCCGCGTCGCGGAACGGGCCGTAGTAGGCGCTGGCGTACTTGACGGCATAGCTCATCACCGGGATGTGGGCAAAGTCGTTGGCGTCGAGAATCTCGCGGATCGCCGCCACGCGGCCGTCCATCATGTCGGAAGGGGCGACGATGTCGGCGCCGGCCCGGGCGTGGGAGAGGGCCTCGGCGGCGAGCAACTGCAGGGTGGCGTCGTTGTCGACGTCGCCGTCGCGGATCACGCCGCAGTGGCCGTGGTCGGTGTACTCGCAGAGGCAGACGTCGGTGATGACGGTGAGCTGCGGTACCTCTTTCTTGATCGCCCGGATCGTCTCCTGGATGATGCCGGTCTCGCTGTAAGCGTCCTGCCCGACAGCGTCCTTGACCTCAGGGATGCCGAAGAGGATCACCGCCGGGATGCCGAGGGCGTGGACCTCCTTCGCTTCGGCGACGATATGCTCGATCGACTGCTGGCAGATCCCCGGCATGGAGGGGATCTCCTTCTTGATATTGCTGCCGAAGGCGCTGAACATCGGGTAGATCAGGTCGTCGACGCGCAGAAAGGTCTCGCGGACCATGCGGCGGATGTTTTCGTTGCGGCGCAGGCGGCGGGCACGGTATTCGGGGAAGAACATGGGGCCTCCTTGTAGACGGCCAGGCATGGCCGGCGGTTGAAAAGGGTCAGTCCTGTCGGTTGTGGAAATACTCTACCATGGCATCGACCACCGCTTCCAGAGTGGAGGCGGCGGGCTCGACGGCTACCTGCAGGCCATGGCGTTCGGCGGTTTTCGTGGTCAGGGGGCCGATGGAGACGACGGCCACCTGGCGCAACAACTCGACGGCATCGGGTCCGGCCAGGGCCAGAAAGTTCTCGACGGTCGAAGAGGAGGTGAAGGTCACCGCGTCGATATCTCCGGCAGAAAGCAGCTCCCGCAGCCGCTCGCCGCCTCCGGCCGGAGGGACGGTGCGGTAGGCAAGCGGGGAGGCGACCGTGGCGCCGGCGGCAGCAAGCTCCCTGGGAATCAGGTCACGGGCCAGCTCGGCCCGCGGGTAGAGCACGCGCCGGCCCGCCACGCCCCGCACCCGCAGCAGCTCCACCACCCCTTCGGCCCGGTAATCGGCGGGGACCAGATCGGGGCGCAGCCCGCGCGCCTCGATGGCGGCGGCGGTCTTGGGTCCGACCGCCACCACGGTGACCCCGTGCAGCGCCCGGATATCCCGGCCGGCAGCCAGAAGGCGGCCGAAGAAGGCATCGACGGCGTTGGCCGAGGTGAGAATCAGCAGGTCCGTTTCGGCCAGCCGGGCGATCTCGGCATCGAGTTCCGCCCAGGAAGGGGGCGGAACGATCTCGATAAGCGGACAGGCGACGGCTTCGCCGCCCTGCGCCTCGAGCAGGGCGGCGAAGCTGCCGGTCTGTTCGGCGGTGCGGGTGACCAGAATTCGGCGGCCGAACAGCGGCTTCTTGTCGAACCAGCGCAGCTCCTCGCGCAGCGACACCACCTCGCCGACGATGATCACCGCCGGCGGCTTGATTCCGGCCACGCGCACCTTTTCAACCACATCGCCGAGAGTCGCCGTCACCGTGCGCTGGCGCGGCGTGGTCGCCCAGCGGACCACCGCCACCGGCGTGGTCGCCGGCCGTCCATGGGCGACGAGCTGCTCGGCAATCAACGGCAGGTTGGCCATCCCCATGTAGAAAACCAGGGTGCCGACGCCGGTCGCCAGCTTTTCCCAGTCGAGACTCGAGAGCTTCTTCTCCGGATCCTCGTGGCCGGTAAAGAGGCCGAGGCTGGTGGTGAAGTCCCGATGGGTCAACGGGATGCCGGCATAGGCGGCGGCGGCAAAGCCGGCGCTCACCCCCGGCACCACCTCAAAAGGGATGCCCGCCCGGCTGAGGACCAGGGCCTCCTCGCCGCCGCGGCCGAAGATGAAAGGGTCCCCGCCCTTGAGCCGGGCGACGACCCTGCCCTGCCGGGCCAGGTCCACCAGCAGGGCGTTGATTTCTTCCTGCGGGCGATGATG
>DATBML010000496.1:0-7148 GCA_036554885.1 Desulfuromonadales bacterium | reverse complement strand
CGTCGGCCATCGCCGGCACGTAGGCGCCGCCAGCGGTACACGAGCCCATCACGGCGGCGATCTGCGGCACGCCGGCCGCGGACAGCCGCGCCTGGTTGTAGAAGATGCGGCCGAAATGGTCGCGGTCGGGAAAGACCTCGTCCTGCAGCGGCAGGAAGGCGCCGCCGGAGTCGACCAGGTAGATGCAGGGCAGGCGGTTCTCCCGGGCGATCTCCTGGGCGCGCAGGTGCTTCTTGACGGAGACGGGGAAGTAGGTGCCGCCCTTGACCGTCGCGTCGTTGGCGACGATGACGCACTCCCGGCCCTCGACGCGGCCGATGCCGGTGATCAGCCCGGCGGCGGGGACCTCCGTATCGTACATGCCCCAGGCGGCGAACTGGGAGAACTCCAGAAAGGGGGAGCCGTCGTCGAGCAGGCGGCGGATGCGCTCTCGCGGCAGCAGCTTGCCGCGCTCCGTATGCCTCTTTCGGGCCTCCTTGCTGCCGCCCTGCTCGTTGCGGGCGACCTTCTCGCGCAGGTCGGCGACCAGGGCGGACATCGCCTCCGCGTTGGCGCGGAAGTCGTCACTGTCGGTGCGGATGGCGGTATTGAGGACACTCATGACCACACCCGTGTTCTCTGCTACAGATGAAATGGCGCGTTTGGCGTTAAGTGCCTGAAACCATTTTACACGATTCGGGGGGAGAGGGAGAGGAGGGGGGAATTAAAACTACCCTCAGGACGAGCAAGGGCGGCCAATCGGCCGCCCTCGAAGTTTCCACGCCCCTCCTCTCGCCCTCCTACTCCTCCCGCACCTGATACACCCCCCGATGCGCCTCGGTATCCGCTCGGTGGGCGGCAAGGTCGGCAGCGACACCGTCGACTTTCGACTCGACGCTCGTTAATCGGCTTTCGACGCTGGTCAGCCGGTCTTCGACGCTCGTCAACCGCACTTCAACCCGCGTCAGGCGCCCATCCAGCTTCTGCATGCCGACATCCATCCGGTCCATGCGTTCGACCAGCATCTGCTGTCCTTCGGCCAAAAGGTCGAAACGATGCTGGACATTTTCTTCCATGACCCCGAACTGCCGGGCCATCATGTTCTCGATGCGCTTGAAATCCTCTTCGGTCATCTTCTCCCCCCTTTTGTGTCTGTCGTCGCCGACTCGGCGTCGCCCGGCTATCTATAGCAATACCCTGCACCCCGGTCAATCCGGAATCTCATTTACTCCCGGCGCCGCCGTTCTCTGCGCTCCCGCCAGGCCTGACGGGCGGCCAGATGTTCTTCAGAGACGAGAACAACCCGCATTGCCTTGTCCATCTCCTCGAGAAAGGCTTCAAAGGGAAGGTCGAAAGACTGGTTGGTCAGATGCTTGACCCACTTCAGGGTGGAGGGGGGAACTTCCGCGTATCGTTTGGCCCATTCTTCGAGTTCGTATTCCAGGCTGTCTCGTCCCACCACTCGATTGATCAGCCCGATTCGACAGGCCTCTTCCGGGCCGATATTCTCCCCTGACAGGATCAGGTGGCGGGCATGACCCATGCCGATCAGGCGAGGCAGGCGCCAGGTCGCCATTCCGGGGATAAACGCCTCCTGGGCGGCCGGCAGGCCGATGGTCGCGTCGTCGGCAGCGATGCGGACGTCGCAGGCGATGGCGATCTGCACGCCGCCGCCGAGGCAGTGGCCCTGAATGCCGGCGATCACGGGCTTGTTCATGGTTTCCAGTGCCCGGTAGGCCAATTCGGCCTGATGAAACCAGCGGGCTGGAATCTCCCCGTCAACCAAAGCGGAGAGGTCGAGTCCCGAGCAAAAGGCACGTCCTTCGCCGGTCACCAGGACGACCCTGATTTCCGGATCGTCATTCATCTCGGCAGCCGCCGACAGCATGTCTTCCGGCCAGTCGCGTCCCATGGCGTTCAGGACTTCCGGACGATTCAATCTGATTTCGCCTATCGATCCTCTCTTCTCGATCTCTATTCTCGACATGATCGGTTCCCTGGCTTTATCCTGCCCGCCGACCCGCCACCGCCACCAACCGCTCCGGGTAATCGCTCATCAGCCCGTCCACGCCGATGGCCAGCAGCCGCTCCATGTCCCGCGGTTCGTTAACCGTCCAGACGTGGACTTCGAGGCCGAGAGAATGCGCCGCCCGCACCGTCTCGGCGGTGACCAGCGTCCTGCCTTCCCAGCTTTCCGGAATCTGCAGGGCGACGCCCGGCGGCCGAAAATCCCCCCGGCAGCCCCCCTGCAGCCAGCCGAAGAAAGCCGCCAGTTCGCCGAAGCTGAAGCTGGTCGGAATCGGGCCGCAAAGGGGGCGCAGGCGCTGCATGATGGAGTCCTGCTCCGCCGCCAGCAGGACGCGGTCGGCCATTCCCGCCGAATCGATGACGGCCAGCACCTGTGCCTCGATGGTCGGAGTCTCCTGCTTGACTTCGATGTTGAAATAGGCTGCGGGAAAGGCCTTGAATACCTCGGCTAGTGTCGGAACGGTGATTCCCCGGCCGAAGCAGGGGCGATTCGAGCCGTCAGGCGAAAAGCCTAAGCCGGCATCGAGCTTCTGCAGCTCGGCCAGGGTGACGTCCGAGATCCGGCGCGGGTCGCCGCAGAGGCGCAGCAGGGTCTCGTCGTGGTGAGCGACAACATGGCCGTCGGCGGTGGCCCAGATGTCCAGTTCCAGGTAGGGGACACCCGCTTCGACAGCGGCCCTGAAGGCGGGGAGGGTGTTCTCCGGGTAGTGGGCGGAGGCGCCGCGGTGCCCGAAGAGGCGGGGGCGCGGCGGATCGAGATAGCGGCTTTTCATGACGGATCTCCCAGGGCGGCGGCCTTGCCGCGGGCGACGTCGACGCCGGCCAGCAGGAGCAGGCCGATGATGAACAGGGCGGCCAGGGCAAGGATCGACAGGCGGGTGGAACCGGTCAGGTCGGCGATGACGGCGAAGAGGAGGGGGCCGACGACCGAGGCGAACTTGCCGCTGATGGCGTAGAAGGAGAAGAATTCGGCGCTCTTGCCGGGCGGGATGAGGGCGGCATAGAGAGAGCGGCTGATCGCCTGCAGGCCGCCGTAGATGAGGGCGACGACAAAGCCGAGAACCCAGAATTCCCACCCCTTTTGCATGGTGTAGGCGTAGATGGTCACGGCAATGAACAGCACCAGGCCGCCGAGGATGGAGCGCTTGGCGCCCCAGCGGTCCGCCGCCCGGCCGTAGAGCAGGGAGCCGGGCATGGCGACGAACTGGATCATCAGGAAAACGCTGAGGACGGTCGTCTGCGAAAGCCCCAGCTCTTCCCGGCCGAAGATCGCCGAGACGGCAATCACCGTCTGGATGCCGTCGTTGTAGAAGAGGAAGGCGACGAGGAAGAGCAGCAGGTCCGGGTAGCGGCGGACCTGGGCGAAGATCTGCAGGTATCCCTTGAGTCCCCGCAGAAGTGGCGCCGGTTTATGGACGAAGACCTCCTCCCGCACGTAGCGGAAGGTCGGCAGGGCGAAAAGCCCCCACCACAGGCCGGTCAGCACAAAGGCGCCGCGGGTGGCGCTGCCTTTATCGGCAAAGCCGAAAAAGCCGTGGAACTGGATGAGCAGGAAGGCGATGAGCAGCATGAGTCCGCCGCCGATGTAGCCGAGGGCGAAGCCGCGGGAGGAAAGGCGGTCGAGTTCACTGTTCTCCGCCAGGGCCGGCAGGAAGGCGTTGTAGAAGATGTTGCCGGCGGCGAAGCCGACGTTGGCGATAATGAAGAGACCGGCGGCGAGCAGGTACTGACCGGGGCCGGCCAGGGCGAGCAGCGAGGTGGCGACGGCGCCGACCAGGGCGAAGACGATGAGCAGCCGGCGGCGGATGCCGCGCCGGTCACCGTGAGAGCCGAGCCAGGGGGCGGCGACGGCGACCAGCAGCATGGAGAAGGAGACGGCATACCCCCACAGGGCGCTGGCCGGCATGGTCCGCTGCAGGCCGAAGAGGCTGATATGCGCCCCGCCCGGCGGGACCAGGGAGGCGAAGTAGACCGGCAGCACCGAAGCCAGGATGACGGTGGCGAAGGCCGAATTGGCCCAGTCGTACATGCACCAGCCGAACCAGGCTTTTTTTCGGGAGACATCGAACATAATCGTCACTTGTCACTCGTGACCGGTCTTGTTTTTATGTAGTACGTAGGCACAGTCTTCCGGCAGCCACTGGACCGTTTCCACCACCTCGGGGGTGAGTTTGACGCACCCCTCGCCGACCTCGAAGCGCTTGTGGTAGACGCGGCACTGGCGGCTGTGGATGTCGAGAAAACGGCAGGCGATGACGGTCGGGTGGATGGTCCCGTCCTCGTCGACCCACTTCTCGAAGCAGCACTGGCCGCACTGGCGGCAGAGCCCTTCCCAGTCGGTCTCAAGGTGGTTTTCCTTCATTTTGGCGATCCATTGACAGGGTGGAACGATCTGATACTCTTTACCCAAATTTCAGGGGAGACCGGACGCGGACTCCCCATTTGCCTCGGAAGATGCCCTCCTGCTTCCGGGGTTTTTTTTTGTGCGGCCTCCCGGAACCGTTATCCTTGCCGGTTGTCAGCTGCCGCGCAACGGCTGGCTTCGAACCCGAGGATCTGCAGAAACTGGCAGACCAGGCGATAGGTGATGCCCCAGAGTACGGTTCGGTCCGGACCCCGCAGGTCGATGGCGGGCCGCTGAAACTGTTCGCCCTTGAAAAAAACCGTCGTCAGTCTGTGACGTCCGGGGTCGAGCAGGGTGTGCAGGGGGACCCAGAAGACCTCGGCGACCTCTTCGCTCAGGGTGAAAGCGCCGGTCTGGCCGGTTTCGTAGACGAAGCAGGAAATGACGACCGGCAGGTGAGCGCCGGCCAGGTCGTCGAGGCGTCCCAGGTAATTTGCCTGCTGCAGGTCGAAGCCGATTTCCTCGAGGGTTTCGCGTTCGGCCGCCCGGCGTGGTTCTTCGTCGCCCGCCTCGATCTTGCCGCCGGGGAAACCGAGGTCGCCCGACCAGGGGTCGCTCGCATGCCGGGCCCGTTCGATGAAAAGAATCTCCGGGCCACGCGTCGCATCGCGCAGGACCATGGCGACGGCGGCGTGACGCCGTGCGCCGATCGTCATCTGGCAGGGCTGCCGGTCGGCGAGCAGGCGACGGATGTCGGTGAGGGAAAGCATGGGTGGACTCGAATCGGAAAGAAGGTGGCCGGCATTCCTTATAGCATTCCGGCTGCGGTAAAGCAACCGAGCCGAAGTTTCTCCGGCGTTGCCGGGGTCAGGATATATTCGTAATTCCAGTGGGCGTTCAAACGGACACCTGTCCATCCCCCTCCTGAACCAGGAGGGGGATGGACAGGCTCCCCTCCTTGACAAGGAGGGGGTGGGGGTGGTGGGTTTCGGCCGGGCCGTTGACGGGCAAGGGAGAGCTGTGCCATGCTGACTGGCAGCGCCCGACCGCTTTATCGGCACCGCCGGAGAGGTCCCTTCATGCAGGTTCTCAAATCGCCGCAACTCGAAGAGCTCGCTCCCTGCCCGTATCTCCCCGAGCGGCGCAAGCAGTATGAATACTTTCTGGCCACCCGGTTGTCGACCGCGGAAGTCGCCTCCTGCTTCGAGAGCGGCTGGCGCAAATTCGGTCCCTATTACTTCCGTCCGGCCTGCCCCGACTGCCGGCAATGCATCCCCCTGCGGGTGCCGGTGACGGAACTGGTGCACTCGCGAAGCCAGCGCCGGGTTCTGCGCCGGAACGCCGACCTGCGGGTGACCTTCGGTCCGCTGCGGCCCAGCGAGGTGATCTACAACCTCTACCGGCAGCATTCAGGCAACCGCTTCGGCCGGGAGACCGATCCGGAGGAGTTCCTGTTCCACTTCTACCTGCCCTCCTGTCCAACGCTGCAGACGGAAATCCACCTGGGCGACGAACTCGCCGGCATCGGTTTTCTCGATGTCGGGGCGGATTGCCTGAGCAGCGTCTACTTCTGCTTCGACCCCCGGTTTGCCGGACGCAGCCTCGGCATCTTCAGCGTCCTGCAGGAGATCGAACATGCCCGCCGACTCGGCCTGTCGTATTACTACCTGGGCTATTATGTCCCCGGCTGCCCGATCATGGACTACAAGGACCATTTCCGGGCGCGGGAACACTTCGACTGGGACCGTCGGCAGTGGCGGCGCTGCAGCGAACCGCCCGGATTCCTCTCCACAAACCAGTCCGATCGGTTAGGCCTTGGGCAGGTCGACGGCGGCCCAGACAATACACCGGTCTAACGCCCGCCATCCTCGCAGATCAAGTTAAATAGGTTCCCACCGGATGCTGGTAGGGATTAGGCGTGTAAGCACGGTAGACGATGCGGCCGTCGAAGTCGAGGAGTGTCTGCAGGCGATCACGATTGACCGGGTGGGTCACCTGCAGCAGCTCCTCTTCGGGGGTGAACCAGCCGAGTTCGAGGCTCTCTTCGCTGCTGGTGAGATTGTCTTCCCGCCAGGCGGCGAGAAAATTCATGATCAGTGCAGCCGACGACAATCACACGCCTGGGTTGGCCCATGGTCCCTGGTTACTGCGGAATCGAGAAATTCAGGCGGTTTCGGCCGCTCGCTGCCTCAGCATCCGGTTCATGAACTTGATGACGACGAAGATGCTCAGGGCGACGATCAGGAATTCGAAAACATTGTTGAGAAACGCCCCGTACCTGATGGCGACAGCCGGCACGGCTTCGCCCGCAGCCGAGACGGAAGCCTCCTTGAGGACTATTTGCAGGTTCTTGAAATCGACTCCGCCGATGGCCATGCCGACCGGGGGCATGATGATATCGCTGACTATCGAGTTGACGATCTTGGTGAACGCGGCGCCGATAATGATACCGACGGCCATGTCCATCGCGTTACCCTTGACGGCGAATTCCTTGAACTCGCTGACGAATCCCATGAGAATCCTCCTGTGTTAAGAGCTTAATTAGTGGCTGATTTGCGCACAGTATAGCTGTTTTCTACAGGAATTCCATCGAGAAGGCGTTGGTTCAGGCTAGCCTGCGGCCATTTCCACAGCCATCGAAAAGCGGCGGGCGTAATTGCCAAATCGCCCGATTTCTCTCGTCGAATAGCTGGCCATCATCGGGCAATCATTCGGAACGCAGAATATATTTTCAAAAATATCAGTATGTTGTCATCTGGTATCCAGGGAGCTCACATCTGGCACCTTAAGTGCAGTA
>DATBML010000466.1:0-3268 GCA_036554885.1 Desulfuromonadales bacterium | reverse complement strand
GCTTGGCCAGGGTGACCAGATTCCGAAGATCGATGAGCGCGCGGAAAAACTCCCGGAGCAGCGGGTGCACCGGCGGCTTGGCCATGCGCTCCAGACAGCAGTTCGCAAGACTTTGCTCGAAGTCTCGCCACCCCTGCTGCCGGCAGATGTCGCCGAGTCCGCGGCAAGGCTCGGCGACCGTTGCCAGCAGGCCGGCCAGTTCGTCAATCAGCCGGGCCGGGTCCCCCTCCTCCGTCAGTGCCTGCCGCACCGGTTCCGCCAGGAGGCTGGCGGACAGGAGACGCACAGCCTTCCCCCGTTCGCCGGCGCGGCGAAAGCGTAGAGCGAGGAGGATGGTCCGTAGCTCGAACCAGAAAAAAAGCGGGGCAAAGGTCTGCCGCAGCTCATCGTTCATCTGCCGATACACCCAGCAGAACTCGGCCCGCAGCTGCTCCCGGGCGGCCGTCGCCGTCATGCCGCCGGGCACTGGCAGCTCTCCGGCGACGGGGGCGAGCCTCGCGGCGATCAGTTTTGCCCGTCGACCTCTGATTCTCGCCAGCAGGTACTCGGCAGGATACCCTTCGCCTGCCGGCTGCTCCAGCAGCGCCGTCAGTTCACGCATCGCTGTCGATCTCCCGGAGGAGCACCGGCAGCAGCTCGGGCCACCTGCGCTCCAGACGTTTCTCCAGGGTGTTTACGACCTGCACCCGCCCCCCCGAAGTCAGCGCCTCCAGGCCGCCGCAGATGCCAGCGTCGGTCTCGATCCGCGCACCGGGGAAGAGAGCGCCGGCCAGGTCCGCATCCGCCGGGTTGACCCGCACCGTCTCCCAACCGGCGGGCGGGAGTTCGCCGGCGAGACGGGCAAAGATGGCCGGGTAATCGCGCGTCCTGAGGCCAGGCAAAAGCCGGCGCGCCAGCGCCAGGAGCCGCTCGGTCAGATTCTCCGCCGCCGCCAGCCGGACCCGTCGCGCCGCGCGCTCCGCCTCTGCGAGAATGGCGCCCGTCTCCGCCGCCGTGGCCTTTTCCTGTTGCTGCCGGCATTCAGCCTGCAGCATTGCCAGTCCGGCGGCAGACTCCTCCCGCAGTCTTGAGGCCTCCGCTTCGGCCGCCTGCCTGATCGCTGCCGCCTTCCGCTCCCCTTCCCGGCGCAGCGCTGCCAGCAATTCCCCGGTCCCCACCGCCGCCTCCCCTACAGGGTCAGGATGGTAATAGCGACGACGAAGCCAAGTATCACCATCGTTTCGGGGATGGCGACCAGGATGATGATCGTGGCGCTCAGCTCCGGTTTTTCGGCAAGGGTGCCGGCGCCGGCGGCACCGATCTTCGACTGGGCCCAGGCGGTGGCGACGGCGCTGAGCCCCACGGCCAGAGCGGCGGCAAGAGCCATGTAGACCTTTTCCATATCCTTCTCCTTGTAAGTTCCGCATTACATTCAGGTAGCTCCGTTCCTGTCCGGCTAATCCTTGTGCATCGGTTCGAACTTTCTTCCGCCAGGGGCCATGAACTTGCTGTAGAACTCCACGTAGTGGAGCCGGAGCGCATGGATGGTGGGGGAGAAAACGCCGAGGACGATGTTGATCGCATGAAACAGCACCGCCAGCAGCAAGCCGAGCGCAACGTTGCCGGTTATGCCGGCAAAACGGTTGGCCACCCGGGCGAGAAGTACCGAGGCGAGTCCGATCGCCATGATCCTGGCGTACGAGACGATGTTGCCGATGGTCTTGAGCAGCTCGAGGGGAGCCAGCACCCCTCCCGCGAAAAACAGGACCGGGATGAGGAACAGGAGCATCAGGGTCAGCGGCCTGGCGAGAAGCCGCGGGAGAATATCCTGATAAGAGAGAAACAGTGACAGCAGACAGAGGATGACGACAATCGTCGCCAGCTTGTACAGGGCTTCGCGCCCGGTCTTTCGCTTCAGGGCCGTGACGAACCCGAGGACGAGCCCGAGCAGGATGTGCGCCAGGCCGACCGAGAGGGCAAAGAAGAGCATCGGCACAATGGCCTCGCGCCGTTCGACGATCAAGGCCTCTTCCCAGCCCAGCAGCCTCGCCCCGGCCTCGCCGAAAAACTCGCCGTAGAAAATGCCGAAGAGGATGGTGTAGCAGGAGCAGATCAGGAGAATTCTTGACACATCCCGCACCGTATCCCGTTTTCTGAACATCCGCCCCAGTACCAGGGCAAGGCCCAGGAGGATGACCCCGTAACCGGCGTCCCCGAGGATCATGCCGAAAAACAGGGGAAAGCAGACGGCGATGAACGGCGTCGGGTCCAGGGAGGCGTAACGGGGCAGCGGAAGAAGGCGGGCGAACAGCTCGAAGGGGCGAAAATAGGGAGGATTGCGCAGGGCAACCGGCACCAGGTCGAGATCCTGTTCGAGTACCTGCTTCTTCTCCACGACCACTTCGCCGCGGAATTTCGCGGTGACCGCTTCATCCAGACGCGCCACCTCGGCCTCCGGCGTCCAGCCATGGATGAAGAAGCACATGCCGGTCTGGTGGAGATACGCCATGTTCCTGTAGAGAGCGAGCCGCTCGTCGAGCCAGTTTCTCACCCGTGCGTAGATGGCCCCCCACCGTTGGGTAAAGCGCGTCAGTTCGCCGTCGATGGCGTCGAGTTCGGCGGTTACTTCGTCCATCCTCGTACGCAGATACCTGATCTTCTCCGGGAAAGCCAGATGGGCGAAGGTTTCGGGAAAGGTCAGCTCCGGGACGCGCTGGTCGCCGAGGGTTTTCCGGACTTTTTCCGCCAGTTCCTTCTCCAGGGTGATCAGGCCGATGAGCGTGCCATCGGCCGCTTTCACTGTAAGGATTTCGAATTTTCCCTGGGTCAGTGTGGTTAGCAGCCGCATGACCTCTTCCAGCGCCGCCGGGTCCCTGATGGTCACCCCGATGAAATCGATGCCGCTCTTCGGGCTCAGCGTACAGAGGACGGGCTCGATGGCGCCGAGAATGACGGCATAGCCGCTCAGTTCCGCCAGCTCTTTCTGCAGGGACTCTTTTTTCCGGCACCACTCCCGGCAGATCAGGCCGTGCCGCTGAACGGTTGCGATGATGGAATCGAGCAGGTTGCCGGGATCAAGATAGCTGGCCCGGATTTCCGCTTGCGGCAGGCAGGAGAAGAGTTCGTCGATCCTGCCCCGGAGATCTTCGTAAAAGATCCGCTCAGCCAGGGCCTTCTCATCGAGGAGAGCCGAGCGAACCTGCTCCTCTTCCCCTTCCCCGATAAAGCAGGTGATATCCTGCTCGATCTGGAACACCCCCAGTTCGCGCAGCAGGGCAAGGACCGCCAT
>DATBML010000449.1:0-1923 GCA_036554885.1 Desulfuromonadales bacterium | reverse complement strand
AAGAAGGGATCCTTCACCGGCGCCGTCGCCGACAAAAAGGGGCTGTTCGAGGCGGCAAACGGCGGCACCATTTTTCTCGACGAAATCGGCGACATCACCCCCAAGCTGCAGGCGGAGTTGCTGCGGGTGCTCGATTCGGGGGAAATACGACCGGTCGGCGGCAATAATTCGGTGCGCGTCGACGTCCGACTCATCGCCGCCACCAACAAGAATCTCGAGGCAGGAGTGAAGGACGGCTGGTTCCGCGAAGACCTCTTCTACCGCATCAATGTCTTCACCATCACCATGCCGCCGCTGCGCAGCCGTCTCGAATCGCTGCCGGAACTCCTGCATCACTTCCTCGAACGGGCAAGCAACCGGGTCAACAAAACCCTGGTCGGCATCGACGAGCGGGCCATTCTGGCCATGCGCCAATACCACTGGCCCGGCAACATCCGGGAGCTGCAGAACATCATCGAACGGGCCGCCGTCCTGACCCAGGACAACGTCATCCGCCTGGAAAACCTGCCGGTCATCTTCGCCGAACTGGCGCTGCACGGCCCCGCCGCCGACGACGGCAACGAAATCACCTTCCGCGGCGAACGGGAGAAGCATGTCAGCCAGGTCGAAGCCGGCCTCATCAAGCGCTACCTGCGGGAAACCGGCGGCAATGTCACGGCCGCGGCACGACTTGCCAGGATCCCCCGCCGCACCTTCTATCGCCTGCTCTCCCGCTACGGCATCAGCGGCAACGATTTCCAAAAAAAGTAACGCTTATCACCCGAGCCAAAAACGACACAGGCCATTCCGAGCAAAGCGCCACACGTGGCACACCGCTCGGAATGGCCTTTTCTCGCCGCTTACGTACGCCTTTCGCCCGATCGTCCTTTCGCCCTGCGCCAAATGTGGCACGTCCATGACCTTAATCCACCTGGATCATGCCTGAAAACACCTCTTCCGATGGTCTTGTGCGAAGATTGGAGCCTGGCACAAAGATTGCTAGATAGAGGCCTAATGACTGGGGATTAAAGCAGCTCCACTCCGACCGGAATCCTGCCCCCTTTGCGCCGCCCCGGGACCTCTCTCCCCCGGGCGGCGTTTTTTTCTGTCGCCAAACCGCCCGACATTGGTTATCATGCCATTCAATTCAATCGCCCCCAATCTGACGGCCATGCCCAGACGAGCCAGCGAACAACTCGGCATCTCCACCCTGGAGGATATCAGCACCCTCATCCTCCAGTCTCACGATCTGGACGAAACTCTCGACAATATCGTTACCCTGGTCGCCAGACGCATGCGCACCGAGGTATGTTCCATCTACCTGTTCGAGGAGGCAGAGCAGACTCTGCGCCTGCGGGCCACCCGCGGCCTTTCCCGCCGGGCAGTCGGCCGGGTCACGATGCATATCGGCGAAGGGCTTACCGGCCTGGCGGTCGAGGAGCGGCGCGTCGTCGCCATCCAGGAGCCCCAGAGCCATCCGCGCTATCGCTACTTCAAGGAGACCGGCGAGGAGCGCTTCCACAGCTTTCTCGGCATCCCCCTGTTCGACCGCAAAACCCCGATCGGCGTTATCGTCATCCAGACCAAGGAACCGCGCAGTTTTCGCCCCGACGAGATCAGCGCCCTCTCGACCATCGCCTTCCAGATTTCCTCCATCGTCGTCAATGCCCGCCTGCTCGATTCGATCCGAATAAAGGAGGAGGAGAGCAACCGCTTCGCCCGTGAGCTGGAGAAGACCCGGCAGTCGATGCTCAGCCGGGAGACTGCCCCGACAGAGACCAGAGAGGCAGCGCTGCGCGGCACGGTCGCCTACCCCGGCGTCGTCTCCGGCCCGCCCCACCTGCTGGACGAACAGCTCGGCTTTGCCGACATCCTCGACGAAGAAGCGGTCCGCCCCGAAGAGGAGCTGCAGCGCCTGGAAGGAGCGCTGGAGAAGACCCGTAT
>DATBML010000409.1:0-3730 GCA_036554885.1 Desulfuromonadales bacterium | reverse complement strand
CGCGGCTTTCCCGCAACCTCGAATCGCGGCAGGGGCGGGAGGATTTCGTCCGGGTCCGTCTGGAACCGGTAACAGGCGGTCTCCCGCTGGCCCAGCCGGTTCTCGGCAAGTCGGGGCTGCTGCGCACCCTGCTGCAGAGCGATGGGCTCCTGGTTGTTCCGGCCGACGTGGAAGGGTTCCGGGAGGGGCAAGAAGTAGATGTCTGGATCCTCTGAAAAAGACTAAATCCGATGACTGACGACGGAGGACAGACGACAGCAAAACCGAAGTATTCCGTCCTCTGTCGTCTGTCCTCTGCCATCAGAAGGTGACCATGTCCAGGCGCAACATCTACCTGAAAACCATCCCTCCGGCTGAGGCCATCGAAAAGGCCCGGGCCGCCCTCGACCGCGACCGGCTGGTGGGGACGGAGATCGTCCCCGTCTCCGAGGCCGCCGGTCGGGTCACCGCCGCCCCCGTCTACGCCCGCTACTCGGCTCCCTCCTTTCATGCCGCCGCCATGGACGGCATCGCGGTAAAGGCCGAAAGAACCTTCGCCGCCCGGGAAGGCTGGCCACTTCGCCTCGAGCCGGAAATCGACTTCCTGCCCGTCAATACCGGCGAGCCCCTGCCGGCGGGGATGGATGCGGTGATCAAGATCGAGGAGACGGTCGAAACCGCCGCCGGCGCCATCTTCATCGAGTCCCCCGCCTTCCCCTGGATGCACGTGCGGCGCGTCGGCCAGGACATCGTCGCCACCGAGCTGATGCTCCCCCGGAACCATCCCCTCTCCCCCTACGATGTCGGCGCCCTGCTTTCGGTCGGCGTCTGGGAGATCGAGGTCCGGCAGAGGGTGAAGCTGGTATTCATCCCCTCTGGCGACGAGGTGCTCGACTTCACCCTGCGGCCCGTGCCGGGGCTGGGGCAGGTGATCGAGAGCAACTCCCAGGTTTTCTGCGCCCTGGCCCGCAGTTGGGGCGCCGAGCCCAGCCGCGTCCCGCCGGTGGCGGACGACCCGCAGGCGCTGCGGACAGCGGTGCAGCAGGCTCTCGCCTCCGACGCCCAGGTGGTGGTCGTGGGGGCGGGCTCCTCCGCCGGAGAGCGGGACTTTACCGCCGCGATTTTCGCCGAGCTCGGGGAGGTGCTGGCGCACGGCCTCGCCGTCAGCCCCGGCAAGCCGACCCTGCTGGGGGTAGCCGGCGGCAAACTGCTGGTCGGGGCGCCGGGCTACCCGGGGAGCGCCATCGTTTGTTTCGAGGAGGTGCTGGCGCCGCTGGTCGCCTGGCTGGGCCACGCCTCGCCGCCGGCGCGCGAGCGGCTGATGGTCAGGCTGACCCGCAAGACTCCTTCCCGGCTGGGGACCGAAGAGTTGGTGCGTCTGGCGGTCGGCCGCATCGGCGGGGAAGCGATGGCGGTCCCCCTGGGTCGCGGCCCCGGGATGATCACCAATCTCACCCGGGCCCAGGCTCTGCTGCGGGTGCCGGCCGCCAGCGAGGGGGTCGAACAGGACGCGACGGTTGAGGCCGAGCTGCTGGTGCCGGCCCCGGATCTCGACTCGGTGCTGGTGCACGTCGGCAGCCACGACAATCTGCTCGACCTGATCGCCAACGACCTGATGGGACTGGCCGAACCCCTGCGCCTGGTTTCCAGCAACGTCGGCAGCCTCGGCGGGCTGACTGCCATCCGCAACGGCTCGGCCATGCTCGCCGGGACCCACCTGCTCGATCCCGAGACGGGCGACTTCAACTTCCCATTCCTCGCCAAATACCTTCCCGGCATCGACGTGCTGGTGGTCAACCTGGCCATCCGCCACCAGGGGCTGATCGTTCCGAAGGGAAATCCCAAGGGATTGCAGGGGATCGACGACCTCGTCCGGGCGGATGTCTCCTTCATCAACCGCCAGCGCGGCGCCGGCACCCGCATCCTGCTCGACCATCACCTGCAGCAGGCCGGCCTGGACCCGGCCCGAATCAACGGCTACGGTCACGAGGAATTCACCCACATGGCAGTCGCGGTCAACGTCCTGAGCGGCGCCGCCGACACCGGCTTGGGGATCTACTCCGCCGCCCGCGCCCTGGGACTCGACTTCGTTCCCCTTGCCCGCGAGCGCTACGACCTGATCATCCCCCGGCGCTTCATCGAAGACCGCCGAATCCAGGCACTGCTCTCTCTCCTGCAGCGGGAAGATTTCAAGGCAGGAATCGAGGCGCTGGGAGGGTACGAAACACCCCTGACCGGGCAGGTGATGACTCCGGGCATGGGGCGGGGAGGGTAGACATTTTATTACTCTTCTTCTATAGTTCCGGGCAGATGTCCCGTCCGCCCGCTGAAACCTGCCGACTATTGCAAGGAATCCCGACATGGAAAAGCTGCTCTCCACCAAAGAGGTCGCCGAATTTCTCGGGGTCAACGAGAAGATGATCTACACCCTGATCAACGAGAAGGGGCTGCCGGCGACCAGGATCACCGGGAAGTGGCTGTTCCCCAAGAACCTGGTCGAGCAGTGGGTGGAGAGCCGGACCATCAACTACCCGCGACAGCCGGAGTCGGCGGTCCACGTTCCCAATCTGCTGCTGATCGCCGGCAGCAACGACATCCTGCTCGACCGCGCAATGGTACTCTTCCGGCGGCAGAACCCGGATTTTGCCGCCCTCTTCGGCAACCTCGGCAGCCTCGGCGGGCTGAAGGCCCTTCGCCAGGGGCTTTGCCACATCGTCACCAGCCACCTGGCCCAGGAGAATGACGAGGAGTACAACTTCTCTTTCGCCGCCAGCGAGCTGGAGGAACTCCCTGCCGTGGTCAACTTCTGCCGTCGCGAGCAGGGGCTGCTGGTCGCCAGGGGGAATCCCCGCGGCATCCGGGGGGTGGGCGACATTGGCGCCAGGGACCTGCGGATCGCCAACCGGCCGCTCGAGGCGAGCACGCGCCTGCTGCTCGACCGGGAACTCCGGAAGGCCGGCCTCGACTGCCGCCACGTCAAGGGGTATGACCGCGAATTTCAGCGCCACCTGGACGTGGGCCTCGAAGTCCTGGCCGGACGGGCGGACACCGGTCTGGCAATCCGTGCCGTTGCCTCCCTGCTCGATCTCGATTTTCTTCCCCTCGGATGGGAACGGTTCGACCTGCTCATCCCCAAGGACGGCTTCTTTGCCAAGGGAGTCCAGTTGTTTCTGGACATGCTCCGCGGCAGCGACTTTCCGGCCATGGCCGAAGGACTGGCGGGTTATGACCTGAGCCTGAGCGGCAAGATGGTGTATCCCCGGAACCGTTAGTCTGCATTCCTTCCTCTGCAGGACTCCCTACTTCATTGGCCCAAGTTGTTATTTTTGGTTACATATAGCAACTGAATGGAAATGAGATGTGTATTTACGGAAATTTATTGTACCTTTTTTGGCCAGTGTGGCGATTTGCTACGGTCCGAAGGGATACACGTTAACCCCTTCGTCTATCCCGCTACCCTTCTCATGTCTGCCTGAAGTTTCACCGAACGCGAAATGCCTTGTTTTTTCGACGGAGGGCTGCCTGAAGATTCTCGGGCACCCAACTTGCAAACCTTATTTTGTTTGATACAGTCATTTTTAGTTTTTTTCGGTGAGTAAAAATATCAGAGGAGGTAAAAACGCATGAAAAAGGTGTTTTGGGTACCAATTCTGGCCCTGTCCGTTCTGGCCCTGGCCACCACGGCGCCGGCCAAGAGCATCGAGGAGATTCTGAAGGAAAAAGGGGTGATCACCGCCGAGGAGTACCAGGA
>DATBML010000363.1:0-3912 GCA_036554885.1 Desulfuromonadales bacterium | reverse complement strand
GGCAGCCTTCCCGCCCGGCACTAGGATCTACCCCGGCCACGACTACGGACCCCAGCCGGTCTCCACAGTCGCCTTCGAGCGGGAACACAACCCTTACCTGCAGGGCCCCGACCTGGAGAGCTTCCTCCATCTGCGCATGGGGTAAGAGCCAAACGGGGACAAGGCAACCGAAACCTTCACGCGAGGGAGCACGACATGGCGATCACTTTGCTGGACATGCTGCTCGAAGCCGAAATGATCACCCCCGGCCACTGCGACGAAGCCCTGCAGAACCGGGTCTTCTTCGGTGGCCGTATCGGCACCAACCTGATCGAACTCGGCTTTATCGAGGAGGAGGACCTCGCCCGCTTCCTCAGCCGCAAGCTGGGGGCCCCCTACGTCGACCCGAAGGAGTTGCTGCATCTCTCCACGGAAATAATCTCCCTCATCCCCAGGGAACTCGCCCTGCAGTACCAGGTCGTGCCGCTGCGGCTGGAAAACCGGCGGCTCTACGTGGCCACGGCCGACCCCTCGGCCCTGACCGCCATCGATGAAATCTCCTTTATAACCGGCAAAATCATCAAGCCGCTGATCACGCCGGAGGTGCGCCTGGTGCAGGCCCTCGGCAAATATTATCGGTACGAAATCGACGAGCGCTATCAGCAGATAATCGACCGCATCGAAGAGCATCGGCAGGCGGCCGCTCTGGCCGAGGCGCAGCGGACGGTCATGGCCTCGCCGGAACCGCTTCCGGAAGAGATACCGCCGGAGCCCATGCCGACCGTCTCGGCGGCGGCCGACGAGCCGCAAGCGGAGCCATGGAAGCTAGGAATCGAGCGCTTTTCCATCAACCAGATTTCCAGATCGCTGGCCCGTGCCGAGGATCCGGGGGAAATCGGCGATATTCTGATCCGTTTCCTCGGCCAGGCGTTCGGCCAGGCTGCTCTTTTCCTGATCCGGGCCGAGGCAATCTGCGGTTGGCGGGCTGTACGGAATGGGGCGATACAGGAAGACTTCCGCAAGGTTCGCATCCCCGTGGGGGACGCCTCAGTCCTCGGAACGGTGGCGGAAAAGCAAACAACCTACCTCGGACCGCTTCCGGTCTTCCCCTCCAGTGCCCGCTTGACCGATGCCCTGGGAGGAGAATTCGGCGGAGAGGCGTTGCTGGTCCCGGTCCTGCTCGGGGACCGGACAGTCGTCATCCTGTATGCCGGGGACAATAAAGAAAAATTGCAGAAAGAGGACCTGGAGCTGAAAAAGCTGGCGGGCAAGGCTGCCCTGGCTTTTGAGATCCTGATTGCCCGTGAAAAGATCCTGATGCTTTGAAACGCCCGCCAGATCTGGGTCTGGTCAGAATACCCGGTCGCCCCCGCTGCGGCCGCTGCCCAGATCACCGTAAAGATATTGCAGTACGGCGGCCATGGCCAGCCCCGCCGTTTCGCTTCGCAGGATGCGCGGGCCCAGACTGACCGGCACAAATCCGGCCCGGCGGGCCACGGCGACTTCCGCTGCGGAAAAACCCCCTTCCGGCCCGACCAGTACCGCTACCTTCCGCGGCGCCGCAACGGCAAGGACCTCGGAGAGGGGGCGGCTCTCCTCCTCCCAGAGCAGCAGGCGCAAATCTTCGTCGCAGTCTCGCAGCGCTTCCGTCAGCGGCAGCACCGCACCCAGCCGGGGCAGGTGCGTCCGCCGGCTCTGCTGGGCCGCCTCGCGGATGATGCGCTCCCATCTCTGGCGGCGCTTCTCCCCCCGGTCGGCAGACAGGGCGGGGATGCTGCGCTCGGCCAGCACCGGTATGATCGCCGCCAGCCCGAGTTCCGTTCCCTTCTGCAGGACCAGGTCCATCTTGTCGCCCTTGGGCAACCCCTGCAGGAGCCGAACCGGCAGAGCGCTCTCCGTCTCCTGCCGGCATTCCAGCACCCGGGCGGTACCCGCCCGGCGGCCGAGCGACTCGAGGCGGCAGCGGCAAATACGTCCCTGACCGTCCAGCAGCAGGATCTCCTCCCCGACCGAAAGGCGCAGAACCGCACCCAGATGGTGGACAATCTCCTCCGTCAGCGGCACAGGATCGACGTGCAGATTTTTCGGGGGGACAAAGAAACGGCGCATTCAGCGCACTTTGCGGTAGAGCAGGCAGGACCACTCCTCGCGCCGGGTGATCTCGGGGCGAGTCAGCGGATAGGCGGCAAAAGCCGCAGCCACCAGCGCCTCTTTTTCCTGGAGGATGCCGGAAAGGATCAGCGCGCCGGCGGGCGCCACGCGACCGACCAAATCGGCAGCCAGCCGGATGTTCTCTTCCGCCAGGATGTTGGCCAGCACCAGGTCGAACTCCCCGGCCAGCGCCGAAAGCGGCTCCAGTGTCAGCTCGATGAGGTCGCCCACTCCGTTCAGGGTGGCATTTTCACAGGCGATGCGGCAGGCCTCGGCGTCGATGTCGCAGGCCAGCACCCGTCTCGCCCCGAGCGCCGCCGCGGCAATCGCCAGGATTCCCGAGCCGGTGCCGACGTCGAGCACCCGCTTCGGCGGGCTCTGCCCATCGAAAAGAGCAGCCAGCGCCTCCAGACAGAGTCGCGTCGTGCCGTGAGTTCCGGTGCCGAAGGCCATGCCGGGGTCGAGGTTGACCACCACATCGCCGGCAGCGGCGGCAAATTCCTCCCATGTCGGCTTGACGACCAGCTGGCGGCCAATGCGGACAGCGCTGAAATGCTGTTTCCACCCCTCGGCCCAATCCTCCTGGCGAACCGGCACAACTTCGGGAAGCACCGGCTCCAGGCCGGGGACAAAAGAAGAGAGCCACAATAGCGACTCATACACCCGGCGGCGCAACGCCTCGACATCCTCAGGCGCCGGGAAATAGGCCTTGACGGTGTACTCTTCCGGCGCCGTTGCCTCGGGGTCAGGCGCCACAAAGGTGTCGAGCTGCCGCTCTTCCACCGTCAGGCCGACGCTGCCGAGTTCGGTCAGTTCATTACCGACCAATTCCACCCCCGCCGCCGGAATCCGGAGGCGCATTTCTACCCAAGTCTCATTCATCAGCCCTGTTTAACAAAGAGTCCTGGCAAAAGCAATAAAAACCTTGACAAGGCGGCGGTGTGTCGGGTCTAATCTGGCTAGTGGCTTAATGAGCACTATACCTTAAATGGTAGCAAACCATCTAACCCCAGACGGCAAACATAAACATAACAGTGGCTTCCGTGTGGCTTGCGCATACCCGGAGACCTGTTACCATTCATCGTAACGTCTTTTCATGAGGAACAAGCATGCTTCCCCCGCAAGTCGTCTACCTGCTTTCCGACGCCACAGGCGAGACTGCGGAGAAAATCGTCATGGCGGCCCTGACCCAGTTCGGGGACAAGACGGTGCGCGTGAAGCGGGTCAGCAACGTACGGGGAAAAAACCAGGTGTACGAGGCCCTGGACGAGGCCCTGAGCCAGCATGCTTTCGTCGTCTACACCATCGTCAACCGCGAACTGGCGCAATTGGTTCACGATGAATGCGCCTCGCTGGGGCTGACCAGCTTCGACCTGATCACCCCGCTGCTGATGCACCTCTCCGGTTTCTTCGGCCGCTCGCCGGGTGAAACCCCGGGGCTGCTGCACGGTGTCGACGATGAGTATTTCCGCCGGATCGAGGCGATAGAATTCACGGTCAAGCACGATGACGGCCAGGAGACCCGGCATCTCTCTAAGGCGGACATTGTGCTGGTAGGCTTCTCGCGGACCAGCAAGACGCCGCTCTCGATCTATCTGGCACATCGCGGCTGGAAAGTAGCGAACGTCCCCCTGGTGAAGGGGATCGAACCGCCGGCCGAGCTCTTCCAGGTCGATCCGGGCCGCGTGGCGGGTCTGGTCATCGATCCTCAGCGGCTGCTAGAGGTGCGGGCAGCCCGACTGCGGAATCTCGGCCAGGACCCGCGGGCCGCTTATGCCGACT
>DATBML010000288.1:0-5107 GCA_036554885.1 Desulfuromonadales bacterium | reverse complement strand
TTTTTTCCTGTTGCGATAGATATTCGATTGTTTTATAACGGGAAAATAAGAAATTTTCTAAAATGATGTTATAATTCACAAAAAAACAAGGAGGCTAAGCGTGGAGCCGGAACAAAGCTTTCGCCTGCTGCAGCGGGCCAGGGTCAAGACGCTGTTGAAGAGGGGGTTTCTCATGGTCTTGGCCGGAGCCCTGCTCTACCACGCCGTGGCACTGGTCTATGCGACCAAGACCATCTACAAGGTGCGTCGCAACTATGCGGTCATCCTCGAGGATCTCTCCGGTGATCGGCGTGTGGTAGCGGACGTCGGCTGGCATATCCGGCTGCCATTCTTCACTCGCATCGAGCTGGAAGTGCCGCTGATGAACCAGGAACTCTACCTCGGCGGAACGGCCGAAGCCCAGCGCATCATGACGCAGGGAAATGTTGCCCTCTGGACCAGCGCCATGCTGACCTTTCGCATCCGCGACCTGCAGCGCTGGGGGATCGAGAACAAGGCGCCGCAGAGCCTGCTGCAGAACGAATTCGACGGCATCGTAAAGGATATCATGCAGGGGCGTTCGGTCGACGAGCTGGTTTCCGATCGGGAGCGGATCAAGGAAGTCATTTTCCGGGATCTCAAGGCTCGACCGATCAACGAGGGGGGGCCGACACTTGAGGAGAAATACGGCATCGAAGTCGTCTCCTTTGTCCTGCGCGATACCCGCTTCGGCGAGAAGCTGGCCGAGGCGAGCGAGGAGAAGAAACGTCGCGAGCTGATTGCCGAGGCTGAGAACTATGCCGCCGACCAGGAGGCGAGCCGTACCCGCAAGCTTTACACCGCCTACAGCGAGTCGATCCGCGACTTCCGCCGCGCCCTGGGGCTGCAGGCGGATCACGACCGGTATCTCTTCGAGTTTCTCAATCAGCAGAAATGGGCCACGGCCTACGAAAAGAACCAGCAGGGGCAGAATACTTTCGTGCTCAACAACACCCTCGGTTCGCCATCCGTCACCCTGCCGGCCCCGCCGGCGGGGGCGAGAAAGGACGTTGCTGCGGAAAATGGCAAATCCCCGCAAGACCAGAAGCCCAATCTACGTCAGACTCTCGGAAAAGCGGATCAGGCAGATTGAGTCGCTGGCCGCAGGGTGGAGTTTTGAAACCCGCCTCTTCGTCCTGCGTCGGCTCCGCCAGTACAATCCCTCCCGCTCTCCCTTCGAGCTGCTGCGTGGCTGGCTGCGCCGGTTGCTCAAACCGGCCGAGCGCAACTTCCAGATCCTGCGCGATCCTGAAATGCTCAACGACTGGCGGCGGCGCTTCGAGGTCTCCGGATCGCCGAGCGCGTCGGCAGCCTGGAACCGGATTCTCGACCGCGAACTCGACTGGCATGACTATCAGTACCTGACCTACCTGCTCGAACGACAGACTGCCGACATCTTCACCCCGCCGGCCTTCCTCGATTTTTTCCGAAAAATCTACCGTGCCCATATCCTCAAGGAGTACACCGAGGATCCGAACGTGCCGCGGGCGCCGCTGGTGCTGGTCATCGGCAGCAGCGGCAGCGGCAAGAGCGCCACCGTCAAACAGGCGATCGAAGAGGCGATCTTCGCCTCCGAGGTGCGGCCGGTGGTCGATCTGCAGGCCAAGCGCGACGAAATGCTGGCCAGCCAGCCGTTCTGGCGCACCCTCGAAGACGTCGATCCGGAACTGGCCGTGCGCATCGAACGCCGCCGCAAGGCCGAGCGGCTGCGGTTCTTCTCGCGACTGCCGGTGATCAAGTACATTTTCCGCGAGCGGATCAGCCACGCTCTTTCCTCTCTGGAGGAAGAGGGGGTCTGGGTCGATTACGCCATGATCACTCCCAACGACTACCAGACCGCCTGGGCCGGCGAGCCGGGCAATTATCTGCGCAAAGCGATGGGGGACCCGCGGCGCACTTCCATCCGCCACCTGGAGGAGGCGCACTCGGCGCTGGGCCAGGCGGACCAGATGAGCAGCGTCAAGGGGCAGCAGGCGACGCTGGTCGATGCGGCCAACATCATTCTCGACGAGATCGCCTACGGCCGTCGCGACTGTCTGCTGATTGCCACCACCGACCAGCCCGAACAGCTCGATGCCGCCATTTTCCGGCGCTTCGTAGAACGGGGACTGGTCATCGACATCGGCGAGATGTGGGATGAGCCGGCCAACCTGCGCGAGGTGGTGCGCATGGAGCTGCGGCGCAAGAACTTTTCTATCGGGGCCGCCGCCGGGGAAGCCGGCAGCCGGGTGCTGCCCGAAACGGTTCTGGCCGAGACGGTGCAGAAGCTCTATCCCATCTTCCGGGAACGCAGCCTGCGCATCACTCCGGCCTACGTCCGACGCCTGATCGATTCCATTCTTGCCCTCAGGGACGAGTTCTCCGCGGCCTGTCTCGAAGATCAGTACCTGGTGCGTGATGCCCTCAAGGCTGTGGCCCGCAACGTCCACGGTTCCCTCTACAAGAAGGTGGCGGGGCACATGGATCGATCCATCCATTGGGAGGACTACATCGGCGGCATCAAAAACGAGTTCTCCGAAATGGCCAACAACGCCCTCTACTACAATGTCAGCGACGAGAAGGGGGTTGTGCTGACAGGTCCGCCCGGTTCGGGCAAGACCTATATGGTGCGGGCCTGGCTGGGGGACAACCGCGAGGTCGCCGACCTGGTGGTCAATCTTAACGACCTGGCCGACCCGATGCAGCCGATCGAGGGGATGGTCGCCAACCTGGAGCGGGTCTACGACATCGCCAAGATGATTTCCCCGTCGATGGTCTTCTTCGACGAAGGGGACGCCGTGGCGCCGCGCCGTTCCCCGCAGGGGGGGAGCCCCTACGACAAGGTGACCAACAAATTCCTCTCGATCATCGACGGCGAGTCTCCCCTTTCCCGTGTCTTCACCGTGCTGACCACCAACCGGCTCGATATCCTCGACCCGGCCCTGATTCGCTCCAAACGCCTCAAGGTGCTCAACGTCACCGGCCACATGCGCGACGAGGACGCCCTGCGCATCATGCGCAAGGAGTTGCACGACATCCCCCTGGAAGAGGGTATGAGCTTCGAGGAGATGGTGCGGGTTGCCCGTGTGCTTTGCGAGACCCCCGCCGACTTCACCGCCTTCGCCGAAAAGGTGCGCAGCCTGCGCACCACTGAAATGGAGGTGCTGGCCAAGCTGATGGAGGCGGTTCAGCAGCCGGCAGAGGAGCGGGCCCGCTTCGTCCGCTTCAATTACAAAACCCTGGTGGGACTGCTCGAAGGGAGCGCCGGCGAACCGAGCCTGGCGCTCAAGGCGCGGCACGGAGAGGAAGGGCTGCTGAGCTGCCTCGACGAGGCTGCTGCCCGACTTGCCCGGGTACGCGACCTCGGCCTCTATCCTGTCACCCGCTGGCATCTGCACAGCGCCCGCCAGCAAATGGCCGGCAGCCCGACCCGCAAAGGGAAGCAGCAGCTCGACGAGTTTCTCGAGACGGAGCTCTCCCGCGAGCCCCAGGTCGGCTTCGTCGTGGGGGTAGGCGCCAACGATACCAGCGGGGTGCTGCTGCCGATCGCCTCCTCCCTGGTCTACCGGATGTTTCCCGAGAAGATCGTGGTGACCGGTGCCGTTTCCTCGGCGGCCCCCGGCGCGGCGGAGCTGGACCTGGCGGTGCAGATGACCCATCAGAGTGCCCGCGAAGCGCTGACGCTCGTGGAGAACTACCTGCAGGCACTCTGCCCGTCGCGCAACGTACCGCGCATCCTCGGCGAATTTCTCGATGGCTACTCGCTGCACCATCAGCTGCTTTCCGCCTCTTACAGCGTCGGCGGGCCATCGGCCGGTTTTGCCCTGGCCATCAACACCCTGTCGGTTCTGCTCTGCCTGCCGGTCCTCAACGATTTCGGCATCACCGGGGCGCCCTGGATCAAGGGGGCGCAGCGCGGGGAAGTCGGGGCGTCGGTGATCATCGGCGGCCATCGCAAGAAGGCGGAAAAGGTCCTGCAGTATCTGCCCCGCATGTTCATGCCGATGCAGAACTACCAGGACCTCGAGCCCGAGCTGCTGGATGCCTACCGACTCGAGGGCCGGGATATCCGCGGCGTCCGCAGCTTCTCGGCGCTGGTCCCCGAGGTCTTCTTCTTCGACGACCTGCAGCAGCGGCGTCTGGGCGAATATCTGCGGCTCCGTCTGGAATTCGACCGCAAGGCGGGGTTGTCCGAAGGGCTGTCGGTTTCGGCCAAGAAGGAGGAGCTGGAGCGGCGCGAAGCGGAGTTGCGTGGCCAGGCGGAAGAAGAAATCCGTCGTCGGATTGAAGCAATCTGTCAGTGCGTGGAGAGTGGCAGAACGGTTTACGGCAGTCTGGAGGATCTTTTCCGGTTGCCGCAGAAGCCCATCCTGCGGAAGGAGGAGGCCCTGTAGAGACGCCCCGGCGGGGCGTCTCTACGTCTGCAGGCAACGAAAACAAGAAGGGCACCTGGGTGCCCTTCATGGTTAACGTGCCGCTTTTGCGACGAACGGCGGGTCACTCGACGACCCAGACCGCACACCCCCGGGCATGGCGCACAACCCGTTCGGAAACGCTGCCGATGAAGAACTCCTTGACCGAGGAGCGCCCCTGCCGGCCCAGGCAGATCGCCTCGTAGCCGCCCTTTTCGGCTTCCAGAATGATCTCGGTGGGAATGTTCTGCACGTCGGCGGAAAACCGGGTGTCGATCTGCTCGGGTTTCAGCCCGAGTTGCTCGGCCCGGTGCTTGAGGTAGCGGAACATCTCCGTATCGGCCAGGGCTTCTTTCTTCTCGTACTTTTCGACTTCCCTGCGGTGTTTTTCCAGCTTCTCGTCCCACTCGCCCTTGCCCGGCAGCTTGTCGTACTCCATGACGTTGACGGGGATCGGTTCCCCGACGTGGAAAATCGTCAATTGGGCGTCGCCAAGATCGCGGGCCATCTTTGCTGCGTATTCCAGTGCCCGTTCCGAAGCCCCCGAGCCATCCACCGCCACCAGAATTTTGTGTGTCATCGTTTAGCCTCCCCGTGGGATTTGAACCTCTTTATGAACCCAGTATAGCATTGCGCTCCGGCATTGCAACGCGCGGAAAAGACAACAGTTTGGTGCAATGGGCAGTCGTTTGCGCCGT
>DATBML010000347.1:0-2866 GCA_036554885.1 Desulfuromonadales bacterium | reverse complement strand
TGCGCAAGGCGGCCCGCGAATTCGCCGGGGGGCGAACGGAAAAAATCGTCGTCGGAAAAAAAGAGCTGGTCGAGTACCTGGGACAGCCACTTTTCGCTCCCGAAGAGATATTCGAGGGCGTCCCCGGCGTCGTCACCGGACTGGCCTGGACCAGCATGGGCGGAGCGACGCTGCCGATCGAGGCGACCGCCATGCCGAGCAAGTCCAAGGGATTCAAGCAGACCGGCCAGCTCGGCAACGTCATGGTTGAAAGTTCCGAGATCGCCTATTCCTATGTCATGGCTCATCTGCAGGACTACGGAGCGGCCGAAGACTACTTCGACACCCATTTCGTCCACCTGCACGTGCCGGCCGGCGCCACACCCAAGGATGGTCCCTCGGCCGGCGTCACCATGACCACGGCGCTTCTCTCCATGATCACCGGCCAGCCGGTGCGCAGGGAGCTCGGCATGACCAGCGAGCTGACTCTCACCGGCCGGGTGCTCCCCATCGGCGGGGTCAAGGAGAAGACCATCGCCGCCCGCCGGGCGGGGCTCAAGACCCTCATCTTCCCCGAGGCGAATCGCAAGGACTTCGCGGAACTTCCCGACTACCTCAAGGAGGGGCTGGAGGTGCATTTTGCGAGGGAATACAAGGATGTATATCGGGTCGCCTTCGACGACAGAAAAATGTAGGGGCGAGGCATGCCTCGCCCGGTTATATGGGCATTCGATGCAGGGCGACGCATGCGTCGCCCCTACACCGTTCATCAACAAGGAGATTTTTTTCGCATGACCGTGCAGAAACTGAAAGAATCCGTCATGGCACTCCCCCTCGAGGAGAAAAAGGCCTTCATCCTCGAAACCCTCCAGCCCTTGGCCAGGGACGCCATGCAGGACCCCACCTTCCTGATGCAGCTCTTCCCGGTCTTCCTCGCCATCGTCAAGGAGAGCGGCCTCGACCTGCAGCAGCTCATCCAGTTCGCCGCCATGTTCGGCGGGACGCCCGCTTCGGCCGAACAGGAATAACCACCTTGCTTCCCATCGAAACCCTGGCCGCCTTCTTCGCCGCCTCCGTCCTGCTCGCCCTGGCGCCGGGACCGGACAACATCTTCGTGCTGACCCAGTCGGCGCTGCGGGGCAAGGGGTCGGGCCTGATCGTGACGCTCGGCCTGTGTACCGGCCTCGTCGTCCACACCACGGCCGTGGCCCTCGGAGTGGCGTACATCTTCCAGGCATCGGCACTCGCCTTCACCGCTCTCAAGCTTTTCGGTGCGGGTTACCTGCTGTACCTCGCCTGGCAGGCCTTTCGCGCCGCAGCGACGAATATCCAGGGCGCACGCAATGACGAACTGAGCCTCGGCAAACTGTACCGGCGGGGCATCATCATGAACGTGACCAATCCCAAGGTCTCGATCTTTTTTCTGGCGTTCCTGCCGCAGTTCGCCGACCCGGCCCGGGGTTCGCTGACCCCGCAGCTCCTGCTGCTGGGCGGCGTCTTCATCCTCGCCACCATCCTGATCTTCGGCGGCATTGCCCTGCTGGCGGGCACCCTGGGGGAGTGGCTGAATCACTCCGAGAGAACCCAGAGAATCATGAATCGATTGGTTGGTTCAATCTTCGTCGGGCTGGCGCTGAAGCTGGCGACGACGGAGCGGTGAAATCCATGACTTTCACCGTTGACGAAAGCGGCCGGAACTGCTAGCTTATCCAGCCATGAACGCAACCTTTTCCAAAAAACTGACGAATCTGCAACTCTGGTGGTGGCGGGCCAACACTGAACGGTCCGCGCGCCTCTGATTCGCCGTTGCGCCGTGGTCCACAGAATCCGCGGCTGCCGAACCGACCCCAAAGCCGCGGCCCCAGGACCGCGGCTTTTGTCTTTGCAGTCACCAATCACGAATCACCGTATCGAAGAGGTAACAACCATGCGCATCCTTTCCGGCATCCAGCCCTCCGGCTCCCTGCACCTGGGAAACTACTTCGGCATGATGAAGAAGATGATCGAGTACCAGGAGCATGAGGAGCTCTTCTGCTTCATCGCCAACTATCACGCCATGACCTCCGTCGCCGACGGCAAGGCGCTGGCGAAGGGAACCATCGAGGCGGCGGCGAACTTTCTCGCCCTGGGGATGGACCCGGAGAAAAGCACCTTCTGGGTGCAGTCGGACCTCCCCGAGGTTCAGGAACTGACCTGGTTCCTCTCCACCTTCACACCGATGGGGCTGCTCGAACGCTGCCACAGCTACAAGGACAAGGTCGCCCGCGGAATTGCCGCCAACCACGCCCTCTTCGCCTACCCGGTGCTGATGACCGCCGACATCCTGCTGTTCCATAGCGAGCGGGTGCCGGTCGGCAAGGATCAGAAGCAGCACCTGGAGGTCGCCCGCGACATCGCCATCAAGGTCAACAACCACTATGGCGAGCTCTTCGTCGTCCCCGAGGCGGAGATCGACGAGGAGGTGGCGACCGTCCCGGGGCTCGACGGTCAGAAAATGAGCAAGAGTTACGGCAACACCATCGACCTCTTCGTCGACGAGAAGACGCTGCGCAAGCAGGTGATGCGCATCGTCACCGACCCGACGCCGGTGGAGGACCCGAAGGACCCGGACAAATGCAACGTCTTCCAGATCTACCGGCTGTTTCTGAACAAGGGACAGGAGGAGGCTCTGCGCAGTCGGTACCTGGCAGGTGGACTCGGCTATGGAGAGGTCAAGCAGGAACTGTTCGAAGCGGTGCGCGACTTCTTCGCCCCCTACGCCGAGCAACGCAAGGAGCTTTTAGCCGACCCTGACGGCATTCGCGCCATTCTGGCCAAGGGTGCTGAAAAGGCGCGTTATGTAGCGAACAAGACGATGCGCAAGGTCAGGAAGAAGGCGGGGATGACG
>DATBML010000320.1:0-5061 GCA_036554885.1 Desulfuromonadales bacterium | reverse complement strand
TGCGCAAGTACGGGAAGTACACGGTCCCGCAGTTCGTCGGCGATCGGTACTACTCGAACGCCGCGCGCGTCGTGGCGCTCGCCTGCGCGATCTTCGTCTCGTTCACGTACGTCGCCGGCCAGATGCGCGGCGTCGGCATCGTGTTCTCGCGCTTCCTCAACACGTCCATCGAGGGCGGCGTCGTCGCCGGCATGGTGATCGTGTTCTTCTACGCGACCCTCGGCGGCATGAAGGGCATCACCTACACGCAGGTCGCCCAGTACTGCGTGCTCATCATCGCCTACCTGATTCCGGCGATCTTTATCTCGATGATGTTTACCGGCGTGCCGATTCCGCAGCTCGGCCTGGGCTCCACCGTCACCCCCGAAGGCGCCGCCATCCTTGGCGATCCGGGTACCCAGGGCAAATATCTCCTCGAGGTCCTCGACGGCATCCAGAAGGACCTTGGTTTTGCCGCCTACACGTCCGGCGTAAGGCCGCGCATCGACGTCTGGTTCATCACCATGTCGCTGATGATCGGCACCGCCGGTCTGCCGCACATCCTCATCCGCTTCTTCACCGTGCCGAAGATGCGCGATGCCCGCTCCTCCGCCGGCTGGGCGCTGATCTTCATCGCCCTGCTCTACACCACCGCCCCGGCGATCGCGGTCTTCGCCCGCACCAACTTCATCAAGTCGATCCACAACGTCAGTTATGAAGCTGCCCCCTCCTGGTTCAAAAACTGGGAAAAAACCGGTCTGGTTAAATTCAATGACAAGAACGGCGACGGCATCATGACCATCGCCAAAGGTGCCTGGGATAAGCCCGAGTCCGCCAACGAAGTCAAGATCGACCAGGACATCATGGTTCTGGCCAACCCGGAAATCGCCAAGCTGCCCAACTGGGTCGTCGGCCTGATCGGCGCCGGCGGCCTGGCCGCCGCCCTCTCGACCGCGGCCGGTCTGTTGCTGGTTATTTCCGCCGCCATCTCGCACGACCTGATGAAGGGTATCATCACGCCGAACATGTCGGAGAAGTCCGAGCTCATCTGGGCGCGTCTCGCCGCCGGTGGCGCCGTCTGCATCGCCGGCCTCTTCGGCATCTATCCGCCGGGCTTTGTCGCCCAGGTCGTCGCCTTTGCCTTCGGCCTGGCGGCCGCCTCCTTCTTCCCCTGCATCCTCATGGGGGTCTTCAACAAGAAGGCGAACAAGGAAGGGGCCATCGCCGGGATGATCATCGGTATCGTCTTTGTCGCCGCCTACATCAGCTACTTCAAGTTCGTCAACCCGGCGGTCAACAACAAGGACGGCTGGTGGTTCGGCATCTCGCCTGAAGGGATCGGCACCGTCGGCGCCGCCCTCAACTTCATCACCATGTACGTGGTCGGCAAGTTCACCAAGGAGCCGCCGCAGGAGATTCAGGACCTGGTCGGCAACCTCCGCTACCCCGGCAAGCTGGCGCCGCCGTCGCACCACTGATCCGTCAGCTTGAAGCCTGGTTCTTCGTTGCTGTGCACTCCCCCCTCCCCGTCCAGGGGAGGGGGATTTTTTTAACCCGCCACAGTCATTTTCGGGTATAGTCATCGACCCAGGGAGTCTGGCATGGATGTTTCGGCATCGACAGTGGAGAACAGTGGGAACATGATCGTCAAGATGATTCGTCGCTTTAACGCAGCAATTACTCATTTCATAATGAGCATCAGGTTCCGTGCAATCGGTGCGACAGTGCTCAGCAGTTTTGCCGGCTTGAGCCTGACCACCACCATCATCCCGTCGGCCCTGGAAATGACGGTTGGAATGGACGGTTTTTCCGCCCGCTGGGGCCTCGGCGGCTTTGCGGTCTACTCCATGCTGTCCTGGGCCGTTGGCGGCTGGGCGGTCCAAAGAACCGGCGACAAAAGGCAGGGCGCCATCATTCTGGGGTTCGTCGGTCTGGTCACCGGCCTGCTCTTTACCGGAGTCGGCATCGGCACGGAGTTGAACGTGCTGATGACTGGAGGCGGTGCGGCATTGCTCTATGGCGCCATCGGCGGCATGATTATCGGTGACGCGCTGAGAAGCCCCCCTGTGGATGAAAACGACCCGACTGCTCCGAGGGGCCGGATCGGGGATCTGGGAATATTCAGCTATTTCAAAAAGTAGAAGATCGGAACTCTCGACACCTGCCGCCCCTGCCGCAGAGATTATGCAAAGCAGCTGCTGCAATATGCATCTTGTTTTTTTGACATCCACCTCATTCTCGACAGTCTTGAACAGACAGCGGCACGATCGACCAAGCACAGGTCACCTTGAGGAGTCGCCAATTGTCCAGCCGCTGCAAGGAATCGTATTCAATTCAATCGGTCGAAAACGCCCTCGATCTGCTCGAAGCGCTCTGCGACGAGGCGGACGAGTTTCGCATCTCGCACCTGAGTGAAAAGCTGCGCATGAACAAAACCAGCGTTTTCCGTCTGCTGGCGACCTTTGAGAACCGCGGCTATGTCGAGCGGGAGACGGTTTCAGGCAAATATCGCCTGGGGCTCTCCGCCTACGAAATCGGCCAGAAATTCCTCTCCCGCATGGGACTGCTGCGCAATGCCCGCCCGGTCATGGAGCGCCTGGTGCGCGACTGCAACGAGGCTGTTTACCTGGTGATGCGCCGCGCTGATGATATCCTGTTTCTCGACATGGTCGACACCTCCCAGCAGGTCAAGGTCATCTCCCTGGTCGGCAAGCACTACCCGCTGACCACCACCGCGGCCGGTAAGATGATGCTGGCCCATTCGCCGTCCCGGGCGCTGCACCACTGCGCCCCCGATTGGCCCGACGCCGGGGAACTCGGGCAAATCGGCAGGCAGGGATTTTGCGTCGACCACGGGGGGCTGGGCGACGGCATTGTCAGCGCGGCCGTCCCGCTCCTGAATGCAGCCAGGGAGATCTGCGGCTGCCTCTGTCTGGTGGGACCTGATTTCCGGATGCCCCCGGACAAGCTCGAAATGATCGTCCTGCCCGCTCTGCGTGAGGCCGGGGAAATCGTCTCCTCGAAACTCGGACACCTGGAGCACTACCTCCGTTCAGGGAATTGATGAAGGACCCTTCCGAACGGCCTGACGAAGGGCTGCTGCACGGAGATGGACGGTCAATCAGTAATGGCAGAGGTCAGCGGCGAACGAACACACGAAAAGGGAGATGGAGCCATGGCAACCAGGGAAAGGGTGCAAGTCAACTTTTTCTATCCCTCGACGGTTAGCATGAAAAAGGAGGTCGGCATTGCCACAGCCATCCTTGCGATCTGGGCGCTGCTAAGTTTCGGCATTCCGGTTCTGATCTTTCTGGCCGGGATGGGGGACCCCGCAGGACTGGGCGAGTCGTTCCTGACCCGGGCCCGCTTCCTTGGTTTCCCCCTCCACTACTGGCTGATCGCCCAGGGCTGCACCATCGGCTATATCCTGCTCTGCAAGCTTTATTGCGTCCTGTGGGACAAGAGAATCACCAAGGGCTGATCAGTTCTCTTCGGACAGGAGGCCGCCGCCATGAATAAAAACGTGCTGATCGCCGGAACGACCCTGACCACCCTGCTGCTGAGCGCCGGCACCCTGCTGGCAGCGGCAGGCGAGGAAGTCTATCAGATTCAGCAAGGTTTCAAGATGCTTCCGGCCATCATCTTTCTGGCCCTGCTCTTCGTCTACGTCGGCGTCGGTTTCATCTCCAAAGTTTCCAGCACCTCCGGCTACTGGGTGGCCGGCCAGGGGATCGGCAAATTCGGCAACGGGGCCGCCATCGCCGCGGACTGGATGTCGGCGGCTTCCTTTATGGGGGTAGCCGGCCTGCTCTACCTCAAGGGATGGTTCGGCCTCGGCTACATCATCGGCTGGACCGGTGGTTACGTGCTGCTGCTGACCCTGCTGGCGGCCCAGATCCGCCGATTCGGCAAGTACACGATTCCGGAGTTTCTCGGCGACCGTTACGACTGCCATGCGGTGCGCCTGATTGCCGCGGCCGTGACCGTCATCATCGCCATCACCTACGCGACCGCCCAGTTCAAGGGAATCGGCCTGATTTGCGGCTGGATCTTCGGCATGAACTACACGGCCAGCGTCTTCTTCGCTGCCGGGGTCACCCTCGCCTACCTGCTGATTTCCGGCATGGCCGGAGTGACACGCAATCAACAGATTCAGTACGTCGTACTCATCTCCGCCTTCCTCATCCCCCTCTGGATACTGATCCGGAAGGCCGGCGGCATCGGCATCCTGCCCCAACTCGAGTACGGCAGTATCCTCTCCGGCCTCATGGATGGAAAAGTGGCCGGCGGCCAGTTGACCGGAAGCGAGTTGGAAAATGTCCGCAAGGCCTACCTCCCATGGGGAGAAGGCAACTTGTACCAGTTTGTGGCATTGACCTTCACCCTGATGGTCGGCACCGCCGGCCTGCCTCACATCATGATCCGTTTCTACACCGTCAAAAACGAAGACGTCGCCCGCAAATCGGTCCTCTGGGGCCTCTTCTTCATCGGTCTGCTCTACTGGTCCTCGCCGGTCTATGCGGCCATGGGTAAATTCTGGAACCCCCTCGGCGGCAAGGCCGTGGCCGACGTCATCATCCTTTCGGCCCCGGAAAAAGCGGGGATGGGGCTCGCCTACATCGGCTATCTCGCCGCGGGCGCCATGGCCGCCGGGCTCTCCACCGTCGCCGGGCTGCTGATCGCCGGGTCTTCGGCCCTCGCCCACGACTGGTACGCCACCGTTTTCAAGCCGAATTGCAACGACAGGGAGGCACTCTTCGTCGGCCGCATCTGTACCGCCGTGCTCTGCTTCATCGTCATCCTCACCGCCCTCAACCCGCCCGCTCTGATTGCCCAGATCGTCGCCATGGCCTTCGCCATTGCCGGGAACACCATTTTTCCCGCCGTCGTGCTGGCGGTCTGGTATGGCAAGGCCAACAAGTACGGAGCGCTGGCCGGCATGGTCTGGGGCCTCGGCATGACCCTGCTCGCCATGGCCGGCTGGATCACCCAAATACCCATGTTCGGAGCGGAAGGCATCCTGCCGGCGACCTCATCGGCACTGATTGTCTGTCCGCTTGCCTTCCTCATCAACATTGTCGT
>DATBML010000225.1:0-10681 GCA_036554885.1 Desulfuromonadales bacterium | reverse complement strand
TTATGCCTTGACTTGTCAAAAGCGTAGGTTTGCCCTCGGCCTAGGCCACTAAGAGAAAAAGGTGACAAATTTATTGACCAAACTTGTTCCCCCTCTCTTTGAGAAACGCCCCCAGTATCCGCGCCGTGTGCGACCCCTGCCGCACTCTCGCCACCTTCTCCGGCGTTCCCTCGGCGACGACCCGCCCGCCGTCGTCCCCGCCTTCCGGCCCCAGGTCGACGATCCAGTCCGCCTCGGCGACGATGTCGAGGTTGTGCTCGATGACCACTACGGTGTTGCCAGCGTCGACCAGCCGGTGCAGGACGCGGATCAGTTTTTCCACGTCGGCCATGTGCAGGCCGATGGTCGGCTCGTCTAACAAATAGAGAGTCCCGGGTCCCGGGTTGCTGGTCCCGCGTCCAAAGTCCCGGGTCCCGGGTCCCAGGTCTTCCGACTTTGGACCAGAGACTCGGGACTCGGGACTTCGTTTTTTTCGCGCTTTCGCCAGTTCGGTCACCAGCTTGATGCGCTGCGCTTCGCCGCCGGAGAGGGTAGGGCTCTGCTGGCCGAGGGTGAGGTAGCCGAGACCGACGTCGTGCAGCAGTTGCAGGGCATGGTGTATTTTCGTCTGGGCGCGGAAGAACTCCACCGCCTCGTCGACGCTCATCGCCAGCACCTCGGCGATGCTCTTCCCCTTGAAGGCGACCAGCTGCGTCTCCGGGGTGAAGCGGGCACCGCCGCATGCCTCGCAGGGGACCCGCACGTCGGGGAGAAAGCTCATCTCGATCTTCTTCACGCCTTGCCCTTCGCACTCGGCGCAGCGCCCCCCCTTGACGTTGAAGGAGAAGCGCCCCGGCCCCCAACCGCGCATGCGCGCCTCGGGGGTGCCGGCGAACAGACGGCGGATCTCGTCCCAGAAGCCGACGTAGGTGGCCGGGCAGGAGCGGGGGGTCTTGCCGATAGGCGTCTGGTCGACTTCGAGAACGCGGCCGACCTGCTCCCAGCCACGAATTTTTCCGCATCCCCGTAGGGGCGCAGCATGCTGCGCCCTTTCCTTTTTGCCGCCCTTGGCCAGCAGCATCCGCAGATTGTCGTACAGGACGCCCCGGACCAGGCTGCTCTTGCCGCTGCCGGAGACGCCGGTGACGCAGACCAGCCGCCCGAGGGGGAGGGCGAGGTCCAGCTGCTTCAGGTTGTGCAGCCAGGCGCCGGCGATCTCCAGCCGGGGCGTCGCCGCGTCGGTCGGCCGACGCTCGGCCAGTGGATGCCGAAGCGGCTCGGCGAGGAAGCGTCCGGTCACCGAGGCGGGGTTGCGCATCAGCTCTTCGACCGTTCCCGTGGCGACCACATTGCCGCCGTCGGCGCCGCCGCCCGGGCCGAGGTCGATGACATGCTCGGCGCGGCGGATGGTCTCCTCGTCGTGCTCGACGACGACGATGGTGTTTCCTTTCCCCTCCAGCTGGCGCAGGGTGTCGAGAAGCATGCGGTTGTCACGGGGGTGCAGGCCGATGGTCGGCTCGTCGAGGATGTAACAGACCCCGCGCAGGTTGGAGCCGAGCTGGGACGCCAGCCGCAGCCGCTGCGCCTCACCGCCGGAGAGGGTGGGGGCGGCACGGTCGAGGCTGAGGTAGGCAAGGCCCACCTCGCGCAGGAAGGCGAGACGCGAGCTCAGTTCGGGGAGGATGTCGCGGGCGATGGCCGCGGGCCGGCCGGAGAGGTGCAGCGCCTCCAGCCTGCCGGCTGCCGCTGCGACCGGCAGGGCGGTCCACTCGGCGATGTTCAGCCCGTCGAAGCGCACCGCCAGTGCTTCCGGTCGCAGCCGCTGCCCGCGGCAAGCCGGACAGGTCGTCTCCTCCCCCTCCCACCAGGCGTTCCACCAGATCTCCTCGCCGCTCTGCTGTTCGTCGAAACCGGGGAGGATCAGGCCGGTGCCGAAACAGCGGGGGCACCAGCCGTGCTTCGAGTTGAAGGAGAAGAGGCGCGGGTCGGATTCGGGAAAGCTGCGGCTGCACTGGGGGCAGGCCCTTCGCGTCGAGAAAAGACGCGGCTGCGCATCCTTCTTCCGGGGCTCCATGGGGAGGGCCAGAACCACCCCCTTGCCGAACTCGAGGGCCCTCCCGAGCTGTTCGCGCAGTTCGCTCTCGGTCTCCGGCGTCACCGTCAGCTCGCCGACCGGAAGTTCGATGCTGTGCTCGCGGAAGCGGTCGAGCCGCGGCCAGGGGATGGTCGGCAGCCACTGGCCGTCGACCCGCAGGTGAACGAACCCCTTGCCGGCGGCCCATTTGGCCAGATCGGTGTAGAGACCCTTGCGGGCGGTCACCAGCGGGGCGAGCAAGGCCACCTTGCGGCCGCGCAGCTCGCGCAGCAGCCGCGCCGCGATCGCCGCTTCCGTCTGCGCCTCGATCGGTACCTCGCAGTCCGGGCAGAAGGGGGTGCCAAGCTTGACGAAGAGCAGGCGCAGGAAATGGTAGAGCTCGGTCATCGTCGCCACCGTGCTCTTGCGCCCGCCGCGGCTGGTGCGCTGCTCGATCGCCACCGTCGGCGGGATGCCGGCGATGGCATCGACCTCGGGGCGGGCGGCGGGCTGGACGAACTGCCGGGCGTAAGCGTTAAGGGACTCCAGATAGCGGCGCTGGCCCTCGGCAAAGAGGATGTCGAAGGCGACCGTGCTCTTGCCGCTGCCGGAGACCCCGGTGAGGACGGTGAACCGATCGCGCGGGATGTCGAGGTCGACGTGCTTGAGGTTGTGGTCGCGGGCGTTGCGGATGGTGATTTGTCCGACATGCCGAATTTGCTCCCTCCCCCTTGATGGGGGAGGGGTGGGGTGGGGGTGAAGAGGCGGCTCACCCTCCCCCTTGCCCCCTCCCATCGAGGGAGGGGGGACCTGCTGCGCAGGCCGCTCCGCTAAATACTCCCGCAGCGCCCGCCCCGTGTGGCTCCCCTCGCAGGCCATCACTTCCTCCGGCGTCCCGACGCAGACGACCTCGCCGCCCGCCTCGCCCCCCTCGGGGCCGAGATCGATGAGCCAGTCGGCGGCCCGGATGACGTCGAGGTTGTGCTCGATCACCAGCAGCGAGTCCCCCTCGGCCAGCAGCCGCCGGAAGGCCGCCAGCAGCGTGGCGATGTCGGCGAAGTGCAGCCCCGTCGTCGGCTCGTCGAAAAGAAAGAGCGTCCCGGGTCGCGGGTCCCTGGTCCCGAGTCGTGAGTCACGAGTCCCGCGTCCCTGACTTTTCGACTTTGGACCCGGGACCCGGGACCCGGGACCGGTTTTTTTTGACTTGACCGCTGCCAGGTGGCCGGCGAGTTTGAGCCGCTGTGCCTCGCCGCCGGAGAGGGTGGGAACCGGCTGGCCGAGCTTCAGGTAGGCGAGGCCAACCGCCGAGAGGGGTTCGAGGACGTTCGCCACGGCCGGACGGTCGGCGAAGAAGGCGAGCGCCTCGGCGACGGTCAGCTCCAGCACCTGCGCGACGGAGCGGGGAAGGCCGCCGTCGGCCGCCGCCAGCGTCACCTCCAGCACCTCCGCCCGGAAGCGGGTGCCGTCGCAGTCGGGGCAGCGCAGGTAGACATCGGCGAGGAACTGCATCTCGACATGCTCGAAGCCGCTGCCGCTGCAGGTCGGGCAGCGCCCGATGCCGGAGTTGAAGCTGAAGGTGCGGGCGGTGTAGCCGCGGGCGCGAGCGAGCGGCTCGGCGGCGAAGAGTTCGCGGACGGAATCGAAGGCGCCGACGTAGCTCACCGGATTGGAGCGGGACGTGCGGCCGATGGGCGACTGATCGACCAGGACCACGTCGCGCAGGCGATCATGGCCGTGGATGGCGCGGTGCGCCCCCGGCATCTCCACGGGCCGCCCCAACGCCTTGCGCAGGGCGTTGTAGAGGATGTCCTGCACCAGGGTACTCTTGCCGCTGCCGGAGACGCCGGTGACAACCACCAGACGGTTCAGGGGGATGGCGACGTCGACGTTCTTCAGGTTGTTCTCGGCGGCGCCGAAGATTTCCAGGTACCCCCCTGCCTCCCCCCTAACCCCTCCCGGCCTCCCCTTGACAGGGGAGGAGAAGGGCATTTCCCCCCTGATAAGGGGGGTGTGAGGGGGGGGATCTTCCACCCGTTTTTTCCCCGACAGATAATCGGCGGTGAGCGAATTCTTCGCCCGCAGCAGCTCCTGTGGCGGGCCGAAAAAGACCACCTCGCCGCCACGTTTGCCCGGGCCGGGTCCAAGGTCGAGGAGGCGATCGGCGGCGAGCATCACCTGTGGGTCGTGCTCGACCACCAGCAGCGAGTTGCCGGCGTCGCGCAGCCGCTGCAGCACGCCGACGACGCGGCCGATGTCGCGCGGGTGCAGGCCGATGGAGGGCTCGTCGAGGACGAAGAGGGTGTTGACCAGCGAGGTGCCGAGAGCCGTGGTCAGGTTGATGCGCTGCACCTCGCCGCCGGAGAGGGTGCGCGACTGGCGGTCGAGGGTCAGGTAGCCGAGGCCCACCTCCAGCAGGTAGCGCAGGCGCGAGCGGATGCCGGCGAGGAGTACCTCTGCCGCCTGGTCGAGGGGGGCCGGCAACTTCAACTTGGCGAAGAAGCCGGCGCAGCGTTCGATCGGCAGGAGCATGACGTCGTGGATGGTCAGGCCCGGGGACAGGCTCCTTTTCGAAGAAAAGGTGCCTGTCCCCTTGTCGGATGACGCAGAAAAAGTGCCTGTCCCGTTATCGTCGGTGCCCGCCGAAAGGGGGACAGGCACCGCTGGCGCGGAGCCAGTCCCCAGCCGCCAGAGCAGCGCCTGCGGCTTGAGCCGGGCGCCCCGGCACTCGGGGCAGGGGTTGTAGGCGCGATAGCGGGAGAGCAGGACGCGGATGTGCATCTTGTAGGCCTTGGTCTCCAGCCAGGCGAAGAAGCGCTCGACGCCGTACCAGCGACCCTCCTCCCAGGACCCTTCACCTTCCAGCACCCATCGCTGCTGCTCCGACGTCAACTGCCGCCAGGGAATGTCGACGGGGATGCCGCGCTTGCCGGCGAAGGCGAGCAGGTCGTCCCGACACTCGCGGTAGCTCTCCGTCTGCCACGGTTTGACCGCGCCGCCGGCAAGGCTGAGGCCGGGGTCGGGAACGACCAGGTTGTGATCGACGCCGATCACGCGGCCGAAACCGCGGCAGGAATCGCAGGCGCCGAGCGGCGAATTGAAGGAGAAGAGGTTCGGCACCGGGTCGTTGTAGTGCAGGTCGCAGTCGGGGCAGTGCAGGTCAGCGGAGAAGCGCCATGGTTCACCGGCGGTTCCGGCCTCGTCCAGGGGGTAGACTGTGAGGCGGCCGTGGCCGGCGCGTTGCGCCGCCTCGATCGCTTCGACCAGACGGTCGCGTCGGTCGGCCGACAGTCGCAGGCGGTCCTGGATCACCTCGAGCCGGCCCGGCTCCTCCCGGTGCAGGCGGGTATATCCCTGGCCGACGAGAAGTTCCTTGATCTCGTCGACGGTGAAGTTTTCCGGCACGGCGACGGCGAAGGCGACGAGCGCCCGCGGTTCGGCCCCGGCGGCCCGTGCCAGCAATTCATCGGCGATGGAGTCCGGCGTGTCGCGTCGCACCTCGCGGCCGCATCCCTGGCAGAAGAGACGGGCCGTCCGGGCGAAGAGGAGCTTCAGGTGGTCGTTGAGCTCGGTCATGGTGCCGACCGTCGAGCGCGAGGTGCGCACCGGGTTGGTCTGGTCGATGGCGATGGCCGGCGGAATCCCCTCGATGCGGTCGACCTGCGGCTTGTCCATCCGGTCGAGGAACTGGCGGGCGTAGGGGGAGAAGGTCTCGACGTAACGCCGTTGCCCCTCGGCATAGACGGTATCGAAGGCGAGCGACGATTTGCCGCTGCCGGAGACGCCGGTGACGACGATGAGTTCGCCGAGCGGCAGCTCGAGGTCCAGCCCCTTGAGATTGTTCTGGCGGGCGCCCTTGATGCGGATGCAGTGGTCGGTCATGCCGGTTTGCGATTTCCTCTGGCGAAGCAGGGTCTTCAGCGCAGCGCCTCCGCGGCGATTTCGCCGATCGCCGCCACCACCCGGGGGTCCTCGCCTACCGGCGGCAGGATCTCCGTCTCGATCTCCGGAAATTTCCAGCTGAGGGCGGCCACCAGGGCGGGAATGTCCCGCGCGACGTGGCCCCCGCCGGACATGAAGAGGGGGAGGATGCGTAGCCGGCACTGGCCCTCCCCTTCCCGGGCCAACTCGCCGGCCACGTCCTCGAGGGATGGGGCGACGAATTCCAGATAAGCGAGCTTCACCCGCTTGGCGCCGAGCTCGGCCTTGAGTCTTGCGGCCAGCTTCTCGAAAGGGGCGCGCCAGCGTGGGTCGGGGCTGCCGTGGGCGAGCAGGATCAGGCAGATATTTTTCATCGGGTTCTCCTTGGCCTGAAGGGAAGAGGAGGCGCATATATCTTAGCAGAAGAGCGGGAACGGGCCATACGAATCATGGGTAAAAGTGGTAGGATGGAGGCACGCCCCGGAGAAACTGAACATTCCCTTTTCCAGGTTGACCCGCAGGTGGCTGATTCGGACTTCCTGGCTTGCGGAGGCAGAACATGGAAGCATCCGACATTCGGGAAATCAGGATGTTGCACGATCGGACCGCAGTCTTTCTCGATCGGGCCGATGGAGGCGAGAACCTGTCAGAGCTTTTGGCACCCTTGCGGACGGTTCGGCCGTTGGTCTTCGGCATCCCCGCCGGCGGCGTGCCGGTGGCGGAGCGGGTGGCCCAGAAACTCGGTTGCTGCCTTGATGTGGCGGTGGTGAGCAAGGTGACCGTCCCCTGGAACACCGAAGCCGGCTACGGCGCCGTCGCCTTCGACGGGACGGTGCGCCTCAACGAAAGCCTGCTCGCCTGTCTTGGCCTGAGCGAGGAGCAGGTCCGGCAGGGGGTCGAACGGACCCGGGAAAAGGTCCGCCGGCGAGTCGAGCTCTTCCGCGGCGACAGGCCGTTTCCGGATCTGGAGGGACGGACGGTCATCCTGGTCGACGACGGTCTGGCCTCCGGCTTCACCATGCTGGTGGCCGTTGAGGCGCTGCGCAATGCCGGGGCGGGCCGCATCGTGGTTGCCGTCCCTACCGGTCACCTGGAGGCGGTGCGCAAGCTGGCGGAGCAGGCCGATCAGGTCTGCTGCGCCAATATCCGCAGCGGCTGGAGCTTCGCCGTCGCTGCCGCCTACCGGCACTGGCGGGACGTCTCGGAGCGGCGGGCGGCCCGCATCCTGGCCCGTTTTCCCCAAGGGTGACCGGCGGCAGCAGCGAAAAAAAGCATGCCCCGAAAATCATTTTCACCACCCGTTCGCTTCGCTCACTCGAGGCACGGAGGGCACGGAGAAGATCACGAAAAGGACCTTCTCTGTGTTCTCTGTGGTGAAAGCTTTTGCTCCAGTCCCTGAATTTTAAGCCAATGGATTAGCCTTTCATCCTATCCGTTCGGTTTGCAAGTGCTTTTGCGACCTTCGACCCCGTCGGCCGGCCGAGATAATCGCAGATGAACCTTCCCGCCGCCGCCAGCTTTTCCAGGTCCACTCCGGTTTCGATCCCCAACCCGTCGAGCATGTAGAGCAGGTCCTCGCTGGCGACGTTGCCGGCCGCGCCCGGCGCAAAGGGGCAGCCGCCGAGGCCGGCGACCGAGCTGTCGAATACGGCGACGCCGAGTTCGAGCACCGCCAGGATGTTGGCCAGGGCCTGGCCATAGGTGTCGTGGAAATGGCAGGCAAGATTCTTCACCGGCACCTTCGCGCCGACCACCTCGACCAGGGCGCGCGCCTTCCCCGGCGTGCCGACGCCGATGGTGTCGCCCAACGCAATCTCCTCGCACCCCATCGCCAGCAGGGCTGCGGCCAGCTCACGCACGGCGAAAGGCATGACCTCCCCCTCGAAGGGACAGCCGAGGACGCAGGAGACGTAGCCGCGGATGTGCATCTCCCGTTCGCGGGCGACGGTGCACGCCTCCCGGTAGTGCTCCAGGCTCTCGGCGATGGAGCAGCCGATGTTGCGCCGGGAGAAGGTGTCCGAAGCGGCGGCAAGGACGGCGATATCCCTCGCCCCGGCGGCCAGCGCAGCCTCAAGTCCCTGCCGGTTGGGAACGAGGACGGGGTAGCGGACGCCCGGGCGGCGGGAGAGTCCGGCCAGCACCCGGTCCGTTGCCGCCATCTGCGGCACCCTGGCCGGCGAGACGAACGCCCCGGCCTCGATGACGGTGAGGCCGGCATCGACCAGCCGCTCGATCAGCTCGATGCGGATCTCCGCCGGCACGCATTCCGGCTCGTTCTGCAGACCGTCGCGCGGCCCGACTTCAACCAGTTTGACCCGTTTCGGCAGTCGCATCGTTTTTCTCCCCGGCGTTCTCCATCGACATGAGCCGCGCCCCCTCTTCCACCTGCTGGCCGGCCTGGAAATGTACCTCCTTGACCACCCCATCCGCAGGGGCGCCGATGGTGTGCTCCATCTTCATCGCTTCGAGGACCATCAAGGGTTCCCCCCGTCTGACCCGGGCGCCCGGCTCGACCAGTACGGCGAGGACCCTTCCCGGCATCGGGGCGGTGAGCCGTCCGCCGGCATTCCACTCCGCCCGGCGCCCTTCGTCCCCCTGTTCGCCGAGCCCGAAACGGTAGCGCCGGCCGTCGAAGAGCAGGGCCAGTTCTTCCGCCTGCACGGCCGTCCGGGCGGAGACCCGGCGGTCGGCGACTTCAACGGCCAGTTCCCCCGATTCCTCCCGGATTGCGCGCAGCTCCAGCCGGTCGTCTCCCACTTCGGCCTGCCAACCCGACGGCCTTCGGCGCAGCACGACAGTGAACCCCTGCTCGCCATCCCGCAGGACGAATTGCCGGCAGCTTCCACCGTTGAGCCTCCAGCCGTCGGCGCCGTGCCAGGGGGACCAGGGGTCGGCCGAAGCGACGGCGGTCTCCTTTGCCGCCGCAGTCTGGCGCAGCAGCAGCAAGAGGGCCGCCAGAGCTCGGGCCTCGGCCGACGCCGGTAGTGGCGAGGCAAAGAGTGTGGTTCGGTGACGCTCGATGAACCCGGTGTCGATCTCGCCCTTTGCGTAGTCAGGGTGATTGACGACGGCGGTGAGAAAATCGAGGTTGGTCGTCACCCCGGCGATCAGGGTTTCGCCCAGCAACCGCAGAAGGCGCTGCCGGGCGTCTTCGCGGTCCTTACCCCGGGCGAGCAGTTTGGCAAGCAGCGGGTCGTAATGGACTGCCACCCGGTCCCCCTGGCAAACCCCCGTGTCGATGCGGAGATGGGTCGATTCGGCCGGAAAGTGCAGGGCTTCCAGTTTGCCGGAGGCGGGAAGGAAGCCGCGAGACGGGTCCTCGGCGTAGAGGCGCGCTTCGATGGCGTGGCCCTGGCGGGAGATTTCCATCTGACGAAGGGGGAGAGGTTCGCCCGAAGCGACGCGCAGTTGCCACTCCACCAGGTCGATGGCGGTGATCAGTTCGGTCACCGGGTGCTCCACCTGCAGGCGGGTGTTCATCTCGTTGAAGTAGAAGGCGCCGTCCGCTGCCAGCAGGAATTCGACGGTGCCGGCCCCGAAATATCCTGCGGCCCGGGCCGCTGCCAGGGCCGTCTCTCCCAGTTCCTGCCGCAACTTCTCCGTAATTCCCGGCGCCGGTGACTCCTCGATGATCTTCTGGTAGCGGCGCTGCAGGGAACAGTCGCGTTCGAAGAGGTGAACGGCATTGCCGTGCCGGTCGGCGAAGATCTGGACTTCGATGTGCCGGACGCCGGGGAGGAACTTCTCGACCAGCACCGCATCGTCGCCAAAGGCGGTCTTTGCCTCCCGCCGGCACGATTCCAGGGCGCGGTCGAACTCTTTCGCCGAGTGCACCACCCGCATCCCCTTGCCGCCGCCGCCGGCGCTCGCCTTGATCAGCACCGGATAGCCGAGTTCGGCTGCAGCCCGGCGCATTCGCAGCGGGTCCTGTTCGGGGTCGTGGAAGCCGGGAACGAGCGGGACGCCGGCTGCGGCCATGAGCCGGCGGGCCTCGCTCTTCAGCCCCATGGCGCGGATCGCCGCCGCCGGCGGTCCGACGAAGGCCAGTCCGGCCGCCTCGCAGGCCTCGGCGAAGGCGCCATTTTCGGACAGAAAGCCGTAGCCGGGGTGGATGGCGACGGCCCCGCTTTTGCGGGCGGTTTCGATCAAGGCGTCGATTTTCAGGTAGCTCTCTGCCGGCGGCGGCGGTCCGAGGCGGTACGCCTCGTCGGCCAGCGAGACGTGCAGGGCGTCGCGGTCGGCGTCGGAATAGACGGCGACGGTCGCCACGCCGAGGCGACGGGCGGTGCGGAGGATGCGGCAGGCGATCTCGCCGCGGTTGGCGATGAGGAGCTTGGCGAACATCACTTCACCCATCCCGGCCGGCGCTTCTCCAGAAAGGCGCTCATCCCCTCGCGTCCCTCGTCCGAGGCGCGCAACTCGGCAATCCTTTCGGCGGTTGCGGCCCGCATCTCCTCGTCGACGGGACCGCGGGCCACCTCGCGCACCAGCCTCTTGGCGGCGGCCATGGCGCGGGGGCCGTTCTTGAGCAGAAGGTCGGTCCAGGCGCGGGCCTGCTCGAACAGCCGGTTCTCCTCCACCACCTCGTGCACCAGCCCAAGGCGGCGGGCCTCGGCGGCGTCGAACTCCTCGGCAGTGAGAAAGTAACGCCGCGCCGCGCGGGCGCTGATGGCCGTCACCACGTAGGGGGAGATCACCGCCGGCACGAGG
>DATBML010000208.1:0-4941 GCA_036554885.1 Desulfuromonadales bacterium | reverse complement strand
GAAGAGGTCATGCGCTCGCTTGGCGGCAAGTTCAGCTGGTTCGGTGAGATGATGGCGACCTTTTCGACGAACGTTAAAAACGACGCCGATTACTACCAGCTCCTCTGCCAGCAGGTCGTCATGACCGCCACCGCCGGCAATGCCGTCATCGTCGGCCTTGGGGCGGCGATCATCACCAAAGAGATGAACAACTGTTTCCATTACCGCCTGATCGCGGGTCATGAGTTCAAGGTGAATTCCGTCGCCCGTCGCATGAAGATTCCCAAACAGGATGCGGAAATCATCGTCCTGGAACAGCAGAAGGAGCGGGTCAAAATCATACGCAAGCTGCTGAACGCCGATCCGCAGGATCCGCATCTTTATCACGCGATCTTCAACAACGGCAAGAGCAAGAACAAGCACATTGCCAGGCTGATCCTCGAACATGCCCTTGGCTGTAAATGATGAGCTCGGCGTCCGGTATCGCTTGAACCGGAAACCTCTCTGCCGGGTGGGAAGGTGATCAAATGGACCGAAGCCGTCGGGGACACCCGGGAAGTCAACCTCGATGTGCTGTAAAACGCCGAGGGGCGCAGTCTCGTGGTGTCGCTGGTCGAACTGCTCCCGGTACGACAACGAGTGGGGCTGTTCACTTCGGGTGGTCGACCTGCTTCGCTACCAGGTTGCCCGGCAGGCGTGACGAATCGAAAGCGAGTCGGTCATGAAGATGCTTGATCAGTTGATGCCGATCTTCGACTGGCTCCGGTCCTACCGAAGGGAGTGGCTTCGCCACGATGTGGTGGCCGGCCTGACGACATCGTCTGTGGTCATCCCCAAGGCGATGGCCTACGCAGCGATTGCCGGGCTTCCACTGGTGGTTGGCTTGTACAGTTCGCTGATTCCCCTGGTGATCTATGCCGTGCTCGGGACTTCGCGGATGCTCAGCGTCACGACCACCTCTACCATCGCCATCCTGGTGGCCGGCACCATCACCCAGGTCGCGCCGGGCGCCAATGACGCCACCCTGATCGCCGTCGCCGCGACCCTCTCTCTGCTGGTGGGCGGTTTCCTGCTGCTGGCAGGGGTTTTACGCCTCGGAGCGGTGGCCAACCTGATCTCCGAACCGGTCCTCACCGGCTTCAAGGCCGGAATCGGCTTGGTCATCGTCCTCGACCAGATACCCAAGCTGCTGGGGATTCACATCACCAAAACCGGATTTTTTCGCGACATCGTGTCCATCGGCCACCACCTCGGGGAACTCTCCGTTCCCACGCTGGCAATGGCCCTGGTCATGCTGGCGCTGATGGCCGGCCTGGAGCATTTTGCGCCACGGGTGCCGGCGCCGCTGGTCACCGTCGCTGTCGGCATCGCTGTCGCCGCCTTCGCCGGCGGCGAACAGATGGGGATCCAACTGGTCGGAAAGGTACAGGCCGGGCTGCCGGCCTTCGCCTGGCCGGAAAACTCTGGACGAGCGCATTGGGGATTGCCCTGATGAGTTTCGTCGAAACTGCGGCCGCCGGGCGGGCCTTTGCCCTTCCTCGCGAACCGAGGCCCAAGGCCAACCAGGAGCTGGTGGCGCTGGGCGCGGCCAACCTGGCCGGCAGCCTCTTCCAGATCATGCCGGCCGGGGGAGGGACCTCCCAGACCGCGGTCAACCGCGGCGCGGGTGCACAGAGCCAGTTATCCGGGCTGGTGGCCGCCGTCGTCGTGGTCGCGACGCTCCTCTTTCTGGCTCCGCTGTTCGGGCTGATGCCGCAGCCGGTCCTGGCGGCCGTGGTGGTGATCGCCAGCGTCGGCCTGATCAGCCCTGCCGAGTTCCGGTCCATCCTCAGGGTTCGGACCATGGAATTCCGCTGGGCGCTGATCGCCATGGTGGGCGTGATGCTGCTGGGGACGCTGAAGGGGATCCTCGTTGCCGTGATCGTTTCGCTGGTGGGCCTGATCCTGCATGCCAGCCTTCGTCCGGTGCACGTGCTGGGGCGCAAGCCGGGAACCACCTCTTTTTTCCGCCCCCGGTCGGCGGAGCATCCGGAAGACGAGACCTTCCCCGGCCTGCTGCTGCTGAAGGTCGAGGGGAGCGTGCACTTCGCCAACGCTTCCCGGCTCGGCGATCTGATCATGCCCCTGGTTCAGGAACATCGGCCCCGGGTTCTGGCCCTCGACTGCAGCGCCATGCCCGATCTCGAGTATACGGCGCTCAAGATGCTTACCGAGGCCGAGGCCAGGTTGCGGGAATCCGGTGTCGTCCTCTGGCTGGCGGCCCTGAATCCCGAACCGCTGCGGCTGGTCCTGAAGACGCCCCTTGGCGAGACCCTCGGCCGGGAGCGGATGATCTATTCCCTGAAGAACGTCGTGGAGGAATACCAGCGTCGATATGTCGGAAAAACGGAGCGAAAGGAGTGATCGCCATGGGCAAGGGCAAGGAGAAGGACAAGAAGAAGAGCAAGGACAATGCGAAGGGCGAGGAGGCTGCCGTCCGACCGGAAGGGAAACTGAAAGGAAAGGAGTATGAGAAAGAGCTGGCCAGGCTCCACGTGGAGTTGGTCAAACTCCAGGAATGGGTCCGGCACAAGGGGATGAAGGTCTGCATCGTCTTCGAAGGACGCGACGGCGCCGGCAAGGGGGGGACGATCAAGGCGATCACCGAGCGGGTGAGCCCGCGGACCTTCCGCGTGGTGGCGCTCCCCGCCCCTTCGGACCGCGAGAAGACGCAGATGTACGCCCAACGCTACCTGCCGCACTTGCCGGCGGCCGGTGAAGTGGTGATCTTCGACCGCAGCTGGTACAACCGGGCGGGGGTCGAGCGGGTCATGGGCTTCTGCACCGAGGAGCAGGTCCTGCGCTTTCTGGAGGTTGTGCCGAACTTCGAGAAGCTGATGGTTGAATCCGGGATCATCCTGCTCAAGTACTGGCTCGAGGTCAGCCCGGAGGAGCAGACCAGCCGGCTGGAGGGACGCATCGACGACGGCCGAAAGATATGGAAACTCTCGCCGATGGATATCAAGTCCTATAGCCGCTGGGATGAGTACACCCGCGCCCGCGACGAGATGTTCGCGGCGAGCGACACCCCCTGGGCGCCCTGGTACGTGGCGATCTCGGACGACAAGAAGCGGGCGCGCTTGAACATCATCAGCCACCTGCTCGGCAAAATCCCCTACGAGGAGGTGCCGCGAGAAAAAGTGAAGCTGCCGGATCGGAAGAAAATAGGCAAGTACAAGTCTCCCGAATATCCGTTCAAATACATCCCGGAGATTTTCTGAGCGATACCGGCGGCGGCCGTCAGGACACAGGAGAAGACGCAGGAGAAAAGATCATGGCGGATCAGGAACTGGATTTTACCATCGAGCGGCTGGGCGAGTGTCGCTTCCTCTCGCCGCTGGAGGGGCTGCGGTTCACCTCGGACAGCGAGCGGATTCTGTATCACGCCCGTTTCGACGAGGTCAAAGGGTATATAGGCGCGGGGGCGGAACCGCCGACGCTGGAACTGGCCGGGCCGCGGCAGCGGATATTCTTCGACCCGGCGGCCATCGCCTGCGGCATCGTCACCTGCGGGGGCCTCTGCCCGGGGATCAACGACGTGATCCGCGCCGTCAGCCTGAGCCTGCATCACCACTACGGCGTCCGCAAAATCTACGGATTCCGCTACGGCTACCAGGGGCTGGTGAAGCGCCTCGGACACACCCCCCTCGAGCTGACGCCCGCAGCGGTGAGCCATATCGGCGAGCTGGGGGGGACGATCCTCGCCTCCTCCCGGGGGCCGCAGGACCCGGCCGAGATGGTCGACTATCTGCAGGAGCTGGGGGTCGCCATCCTCTTCGCCATCGGCGGCGACGGAACGTTGAAAGGGGCCGGCAGGATCGCCGAAGAGGCGGCCCGGCGCAACCTGCCCCTCAGCGTCATCGGCATCCCCAAGACCATCGACAACGACATCTCCTTCGTGCAGAAAACCTTCGGGTTCGAAACCGCCGTGGCCGAGGCCCAGCGGGCCATCTACGCCGCCCACACCGAGGCCATGGGCGCCCCCAACGGCATCGGCCTGGTGAAGCTGATGGGGCGCGATTCGGGCTTCATTGCCGCCTTCGCGTCGCTGGTGGACAGCCAGGTGAACTACTGCCTGGTGCCCGAAGCCCCTTTCACCCTCGACGGGTTCCTGCTCAGCCTCGAGGAGCGCCTGGAGCGGCGCGGCCACGCCGTGGTCGTGGCGGCCGAGGGGGCGGGGCAGGACCTGCTGGCGGCCACGGCGGCGCGGGATGCTTCGGGCAACGTCAGGCTCGGCGACATCGGCACGTATCTGCGGGACGCCGTCAAGGAGCATTTCGCCCGGTCCGGCCGGGAGGTGAACCTGAAATACATCGACCCGAGCTACATCATCCGCAGCCAGCCGGCCAACACCCACGACTCGGTCCTCTGCCTGCTGCTGGGGCACAGCGCCGTGCATGCCGGGATGGCGGGGCGTACCAACATGGTGGTGGGCCTCTGGAACCACCAGTTCACCCATGTGCCGATCGCCCTGGCTACGCGCGCCCGGAAGAAGATCGACCCCGAGGGATGGCTCTGGAGCAGCGTGTTGGCCTCCACCGGGCAGCCGCGGGAGATGTAGGCAAAGCCGCATGTGCCAGATGAAGGGTAGGCTGCGATGGTCACACCAGGATGAAGTAGTCAACAGTTTTTTTCGACTCTCATGAGGCCACAAAGTTGCCGGAACGAAAGGAGACAGGTCATGAACATCGGTTTTTTCCGCCGGATGCAGGTTGCCGTGATGTTGCTGCTGGTCGCAAGTCTTGTTTTGACGGTGCCGCCCGCCATTGCCGGGTCCGCCGCCGAGATCGACAAGGAAGTCGCACTGTCCCTGGAGAAACTGTACGCCACCTCACCGGCGGCGGTGGAACTCTCCAAGGTGAGCAAAGGGATCCTGGTCTTTCCAAACGTGGTCAAAGCGGGTCTGGTCGTCGGGGGCCAATA
>DATBML010000161.1:0-3541 GCA_036554885.1 Desulfuromonadales bacterium | reverse complement strand
TGGAATCCTTGCTGTTTCGCCTGCTGGCGCTTTCGCCGAATGAGCGTGAAGTCCTGCCTGGGATGGAAGAGGGGAGGGGAGACCTGATCGTTCCCGGCCTGCACATTGTGTTGGAGCTCATGGCGCGACTGGGCAAGGAATGTTTGACGGTGAGCGATTTCGGACTGCTGGAAGGTGTCGTGTTGATGATGGATGAAGGAACACCTTGGCCGGTTGCAGCGATTGACAATTTCGAGCTTTTTCAGTATATTCAAAGCCGTTTTGCCCCGTGACAACCCCACTTTCCCTCCCCGCTTCAACAGGGACAGCCCGCTAAACTTGAAGGAACCCATGGAAAAAAACATACTCTCCGGCAATGAAGCCATCGCCCGCGGTGCATTTGAGGCGGGTGTCAAGGTAGCCTCGGCTTATCCGGGCACCCCGAGTACGGAAATCCTCGAGAACATCATCAACTATGCCGGGATAGATGCAGCCTGGGCGCCCAACGAGAAAGTCGCCCTGGAAGTCGGTATCGGCGCCTGTTTCGGTGGTGCCCGGGCGCTGGTGACCATGAAACACGTCGGTCTCAATGTCGCAGCCGACCCGCTTTTTACTCTCTCCTACATCGGCGTACGGGGAGGCTTGGTCCTGGTGGTTGCCGACGATCCTGAAATGCACTCCTCCCAGGATGAGCAGGACAGCCGCAACTACGCCAAATTTGCCAAGGTGCCGATGTTCGAGCCCGGTGACAGTGAAGAAGCTCGCGTCTTTACCCGCCTCGCTTTCGAGATCAGCGAAAAATTCGATACGCCCGTTCTGTTGCGCACGACTACCCGCATCTCCCACGGCAAATCCATCGTTTTTCCTGCCGAACCGGTTCAGGGACTTCCCGAGCCGAATCTGGTCCGCGACCCTGGCAAGTTCGTCATGCTGCCGGCCAATGCCCGTCGGCGCCATCCGCTTGTGGAAAAGCGGATGCTGGACCTGGCCCAATGGTCGTGTGAGCAGACGTTTAACCGCATCGAAGACGGGAAGGGAGAAGTCGGAGTCATCACTTCGGGTATTTCCTATCAGTACGCCAAGGAAATTCTGCCCGAAGCCCATATCCTTAAGCTCGGGATGGTGCATCCGCTGCCCAAAGACCTGATTCGCAGCTTCGCTGCGCGCTGCTCGACGCTCTATGTCATCGAGGAACTCGATCCCTTCCTTGAAGAGCAAATCCGGGCAATGGGCATTCCGGTCGTCGGCAAGGAAGTTTTTCCAATCTGTGGCGAACTGACTCCGGGCAGGGTGCAGGCCTCCCTTGAAGGGCGGGAAATGGCGCCAGCCCAGAGCTTTGATACTCCACTCCCCAACCGCCCACCCAACATGTGCCCGGGCTGTTCTCACCGGGGTGTTTTTTTCGAACTCAAACGCCTAGGTGCCTTTGTTACTGGCGATATCGGCTGTTATACGCTAGCTGCCCTGCCACCCCTGTCGGCCATGGATTCCTGCGTCTGCATGGGCGCCGGTATCAGCAACGCCACCGGTCTGAGCAAGGCGCTGCCGCCCGAGCAACGGCAGAAGGTGGTCGGTGTCATGGGAGATTCCACCTTCCTGCATACCGGCATCAACAGCCTGATGGACATGGTGTACGCCCAGGCGCAGGCTACTGTGGTGATCCTCGACAACCGGACCACAGGCATGACCGGGCGGCAGGATAATCCGGGAACCGGCCACAGTCTGACAGGATCCGCAGCCCCTGCCGTCGATATTGAGACCATCTGTCGCGCCCTTGGCGTCCGCGATATCCAGGTCATCGACCCTTACGATCTGGAGCTCACCCGCCAGACACTCAAATCTGCCATGGAGAGGCCGGAACCGTCTGTCGTGATTGCCCGACGCACCTGTATGCTGGAGCGCCGCGGAGCAGCCGAACGCAAGCTCCCTCTTTTCGTCGATGCCGACAAGTGTGTTTCCTGCAAGGCATGCCTCAAGCTCGGCTGTCCGGCCATCGAGTGGAATGCCGAAGCCGGCGACAAGGGGAAGGCGGTCGTCAACCAGTTGCTCTGCGTCGGTTGCGGCGTCTGTCAGCAACTCTGTAAATTCGATGCGTTTGGAGTCCGCCATGAAAAATAAGGTGACCAATATTCTACTGGCCGGTGTTGGCGGGCAGGGGACGCTGCTGGCGAGCGAGGTTCTTTCCGAGGCGTTCATGCTGGGCGGGTATGACGTGAAGAAGAGTGAAATCCACGGCATGTCCCAGCGTGGCGGTAGCGTTACTTCGCACGTCCGCTTCGGCAGCAAGGTTTATTCGCCCCTCATTCCGGAGGGCGCGGCAGATTTTCTCTTTGGCTTCGAGTTGTTGGAGACCCTGCGCTGCCTGTCGATGCTGCGTCCCGGTGCCACGGTGGTGGTCAACGACCTGAAGATCATGCCGGCCCCCGTCGCCATGGGACAGGAAGTTTATCCGGCGGATATCCCGGCGAAGATCTCCAGCTGTTTCCCCGACACGTTTCTTGTCAACGGTATGGATCTGGCCATGCGCGCGGGTAATGTAAGGACCGTCAATATTGCCCTGCTGGGGGCCTTGTCACGGCGGCTCGACCTGGCAGAGCAGCACTGGCACCAGGCCTTGACCAGGCAAGTTCCCGAGCGTTTTCTTACAGAGAACCTCAAGGCTTTCGAGCTGGGTCGAGCCGTCTGAAACCGTGCCGCATCCCCTGGTGAAGTGAGAGTGACCATGTTCTGGAACGAAGAATTTGAAACCCTGCCGCGCGCAGCAATCGAGTCGCTGCAGCTCAAAAGGCTGCAACAGGTAGTTCAAAAGGCCTGTGCAACTGTCCCTTTTTACCGGGAGAGTTTTGCGCGGGCCAAGGTGACACCTGAGATGATCAGGACCTTGGGCGATCTGCGCAGGCTCCCCTTTACTCTTAAACAGGACATGCGGGACAATTACCCCTACGGGCTTTTCGCCGTTCCCCTCGAGGAAATCGTGCGGATTCACGCCTCATCCGGTACAACCGGCAAGCCGACTGTTGTCGGATACACGCAGCGGGACATCGAGATGTGGTCCGAACTTATGGCCCGCTCCTTTGTTGCCGCCGGAGCGCATCGGGGAGACATCATCCACAATGCTTACGGCTACGGCCTGTTTACCGGGGGGCTGGGAGCACATTACGGGGCGGAGAAGCTGGGTGCCTCGGTCATCCCGATGTCGGGAGGCAACACCAAAAAACAGATCATGATCATGCAGGACTTTGGTTCCACAGTTCTTACCTGTACACCGTCCTACAGTCTCTACTTGGCCGAAGCAGCCGCAGAAGAGGGAGTCGACCTGCGCGAACTCAAGCTGCGCATCGGAATTTTCGGCGCCGAACCCTGGACCGAGGAAATACGTGCTGAGATTGAAGCGAAACTGAACATCAAGGCGATCGACATCTACGGTCTTTCGGAAATCCTCGGCCCCGGGGTCGCAATCGAGTGCATTGAGGCGCAGAAGGGCCTGCACATCTGGGAGGATCACTTCATCCCAGAAATCATCGATCCTGCCACTGGCGAGGTTTTGCCTCTGGGCGAACAG
>DATBML010000155.1:0-5635 GCA_036554885.1 Desulfuromonadales bacterium | reverse complement strand
CGAGTCAAAAGTCCAAGGTCCGGAGAACTCAGGCAAGAAAACTTAGGCCTTGGCCCCTGGACTCGGGACTTTGGACCCGAGACCTTGGACCTGCCTTTCAGATGCCAAACAACTCTCCTTCTACCAATTCCACCAACAGATGGCCGAAAAAAAGAGCGGCCTCAACCGCCCGCGGTACCGACTCGGTGTCCAGGCGAAAGAGAAAGTCGGGTGGTTCCCGCAGCAATTCGGATCTACCCTGGAGCACCGCCGCAGTCCCGCAGCCGAGCTCACGAGCGACTGCCAGCGCCTCCTCCAGGGCTTCTTCGCGCCTCGAGCTGCCAAAAACCAGAACAAGGTCCTGACCGGTCGCCGCCGCCTGCAGCTGTCGGGCAAAAAACTCATGTCCGCGCCCGTCCCGCGCCAGGGCCGTCGCCAGCACGGCGTCATGCCCCAGCGAGAGTGCCGGCAACAGTGGTCTCTCAAGGGAGAGCCGGTGCAGAAAAAGGTTGGCTGTCAGATCGGCAATCGCCCCAAGCGGGCCGCTTCCCAGAACCAGCAACCGCCCGCCCCGGTGGAAAACGCTCACCACCTCCCGGGAGAAGCCGGCCAGTTCGGCAGCCTGGGTCGAAAATATCTCCCCGATCACCGTCCGGTGTTCCTGAACCGTACGGTTGATTCTATCCTGTCCCATGCGCAGTATCCTTGAGGGAAAATCCCCCGGAATCATAGGGTGAGCATCCCCGACTGTCAAGGAGAAGGTCACAGCCGGGCGGAAATTAAAGCCTTGATTTTTTTCCGCCGTGCATTATGATTTGAGCCTGATATTATTAATTCTGGTATCATTCCAGCGAAAAAGGAGACCACGCAATGGCGAGTGATAAAGTCATACAGCTTTCCGATGACGGCTTCGAAAATGACGTACTCAAATCCACCACCCCCGTGCTGGTCGATTTCTGGGCCTCCTGGTGCGCCCCCTGCAAGGCCATCAGCCCGGTTGTCGACGCCCTTGCCGACGACTACGACGGCAAGGTCAAGATCGGCAAGCTCAACGTCGATGAAAACCCCGCCACCCCTGGCAAGTACGGGGTACGCGGCATCCCGACGCTGATTCTGTTCAAGGACGGCAAGGTGGTCGATCAGGTGGTCGGAGCGGTTCCCAAGAACCAGCTCGAGGGGTTGATCAAGAAGGCCCTGTAAGACCGGATTTGCCAAGTACCCAGACAAAAGGACCCGCCTCTTGGCGGGTCCTTTTGTTTCTCAAGGCTGCGGAGGGGACGGACAGCCTTCGCGCAGTCGGCGGAAGATCTCGCGATAGGCCCGCCGGTCCTCGTTGGCTTGGGCGACCCGGGCCAGCCGGGCGATTTCCACCGAATCGATCCCCGGGCAGCTCCGCCGCACTTCCAGCAGGGCCGCCTCGAAGAGTGCCGGGTCGCAGAGCCGGTCACGCAATTCCTCCAGCGCGTGGAACGTCTTCTTCTCCGCCAGTTGCCGGGCATGGTGGCCATCGAGAAAGTCGCGCAACGCCGCCGTCTCCTCCTCGTCCCGGCGCAGCACCGCGGCAAGGTGCTTGATCTGGCGCTTGCGGGCACCATGGCCACGCGTTTCCCGGGCCTGGCGGATCTCATCGCGCAGTTCGGGCGATGCGGGCAGCTTGCGCCACTCGGCCTCCGCCATCTCCGCCAGTTCGTGCGCCAGTTCTTCGACCTGGTGGGCCGCCCTTTTTTTCGCCGAACGACTCGGCCCGGCCCACTCTTTCTGCCCTGCGTCCATCAGAACTCCTTACGGCTGTCGAGCAGGAGGGTGACCGGCCCGTCGTTGACCAGTTCTACCGCCATTTCCGCCTGAAATATTCCGGTTGCCACCGCCAGCCCCCGTTTCCGGAGGGCATCGACGAACTGTCGATAAAGGTCGGCGGCCAACTCAGGCGGGGCCGCCGCGGAAAATCCCGGCCGCCTCCCCTGGCGGCAGTCCCCGTAGAGGGTGAACTGGGAAACCACCAGAACGGCGCCGGCCACCTCTTCGACCGACAGGTTCATCTTTCCCTGGGCATCCTCGAAAATACGCAGGCCGGCGGTCTTCTCGGCGAGAAACCGGGCATCCTGCTCGGCGTCCCCCTGGCCGACGCCGAGCAGGACCAGCAGCCCGCGCCCGACCTCGCCGACGATCTCAGCATTCACCCGGACCCGCGCCTCACTCACCCGCTGCAGCACCGCCCGCATCTATCCCTTCCCCTCTCCCGCCAGCCGGCGCAGCAGCGCCAGATTCATCCGGTCAAGCTCCCCGTCATCGCCTTTGGGGGTTTCGAGGATTTTCGGTATTCCGGCGAAACGGGAGTCCTGCATCAGCGCCGCAAAGCCGGCTTCACCGATGCTCCCCTGGCCGATATGTTCGTGGCGGTCAACCCGGCAACCCAGCCCCTTCTTGCAGTCGTTCACATGAAAAGCACGCAATCGCTCCAGACCGATGACCCGGTCGAACTCCGAGATGACAGCGGCGTAGCCTGCCGCCGTCGCCAAATCGTAGCCGGCGGCATACGCGTGACAGGTATCCAGGCAGACTCCGAAGCGCCCTTCCGGCACCTGCTCGATAACGGCGGCCAGGTGTTCGAAGCGGCTGCCGAGGCAGGTTCCCTGGCCGGCGGTATTTTCCAGCAGAACGGTCACCCCGGCCGGCGCCGCGGCGAAGATCTCCCGGAAGGCCGCTGCCAGACGCTGGAGGCCGACCTCCTCGCCGGCTCCCAGATGGGCGCCGGGATGCATGACCAGCTCCGGGATGCCGAGCACGGCGCAGCGTTCCATCTCGTCGACGAAGGCAGCGATCGATTTGCGCCACATCGCCTCGTCCGGGGCCGCCAGGTTGATCAGGTAGCTGTCATGGGCGATCACCGGGCCGATGGAACTCTCCTGCCACGCCTGGCGGAAGGCCTCGGCCTCTGCCGGCGAGATCGCTTTCCCCCGCCACTGGCTGGCATTCTTGGTGAACACCTGGATGGCGGCACACCCCGTCTCTACGCCCCGGGCAATGGCCAGGTGCAGACCGCCGGCGATCGACATGTGGGCCCCGATCAGCAGCATCCGGCAACTCCCATGACCGTGCCGATGCCGGCGACGGCAGCGATCCGGACATCGACGAAGGACGGGGTCGATGTCGTCGCTGTCCCCACCAGCACGGTACGCATCCCAAGGGACTTGGCCGTACGGAGGTTTTCCGGCGAGTCCTCGACCATGACGCAGCGACTGGCCGGCAGACCGAGGTTGGCGATCACCTTGTAGTAGGGTTCGGGGTAGGGCTTGGGCCGGTAGGTGGCAATGCGGATATCGAAGAGGTCCTCGAACTGGTCGGTAACCCCGAGGGCCGCCAGGACCCGCTCGGCGTGCCGCCGGGAGCCATTGGTGAAGACCACCTTGCGCTGCGGCAGCCCCTGCAGGGTGGCGCGCAGGCCAGGATCGGGAGCGAGCCGGGAGTCGACGTCGACATCGTGCACGTACTCGAGATAGTCCTCCGGATCGACGCCATGGTGGCGGATCAGGCCACCCAGGGTCACCCCGTACTCGGCCCAGTATCGGCGGCGCAGCCCATCGACGGCGGCCGCGGGAATTCCCGCCACTTCCTGCATGTAGCGGTTGATCCGCACATCGATGAGGGAAAAAAGTTCCCGCTCGGGGGGGTAGAGGGTGTTGTCGAGGTCGAAGAGAATCGCGGCCATAGTTTCTTTATTCATTGCGGGCGGTAGTCCCCCTCGAAGACCTGCACTGCCGGACCGGTCATGTAGACATGGCCGTCCTCGGCGAATTCCATCTCCAGGTCGCCACCCAAAAGGTGATTGAGCAGGCGCCGTTCGGTGTGGCCGTTGAGCACCCCGGCGACGGTTACGGCGGCAGAACCGGTGCCGCAGGCCAGCGTTTCGCCGGCGCCCCGTTCCCAGGTGCGCTGGCGGACCTCGGCGGTCGAGACGATCTCGACGAACTCCACGTTGGTGCGGTTGGGAAAAAGCGGATGCCGCTCGATCACCGGCCCGTATTTCTCCACCGGGAACTCGGCGACGTTGTCGACGAAGATGACGCAGTGCGGGTTGCCCATGGAAACGGCGGTGATGTGGAAGGTGCGGTCGAGAATCTTCAGCTCGGCATTCACCACCTGCCCGTCCGGGTCCCCGGTCATCGGGATCTCGCCGCGGGTGAGGCGCGGCCGCCCCATGTTGACCCGAACTTTCTCGACCCGGTTACGTTCATTGGTGAAGAGTTGCAGAGGCAGGATGCCGGCCCCGGTCTCGACGGTGATCTGCCGGCCGTCGACAAGGCCGTGGTCGTAGGCATACTTGGCGACGCAGCGCACCCCGTTGCCGCACATCTCCGCCTCGCTGCCGTCGGCATTGAACATGCGCATGCGCACGTCCGCCACCTGCGACGGCAGGATCAGGATGAGCCCATCCGAGCCGACGCCGAAGTGGCGGTCGCTGACGGCGACGGCCAGCCGGGCGGGATCCTCCACCGTCTCCTCGAAAACATTGATATAGACGTAGTCGTTGCCAGCGCCGTGCATCTTGGCGAATTTCATCGTCGTCGCGTTTCCTTTCCCGGACGGGGTGGACACTCTAGAAGCATTATAAAGAGAATCCCCCCATGTCACAAGTTGCCCGACGGGGAACTGTCGCGGCAGTTGACCCTGCCCGAACGCTCAAGTATCATGTCGAAACTCAAATCGGACACAAGGAGCTTGCATGGCTTTCAACCTGAAGACCAAGATCTGGCAGACCGGCGCCCTGGAGTGGTGGGGCTTTATCGACGGCGAAGACGTCTTTCTCGGCAGCCGGGAATTTCCCAACCCGCCGGAGGACGGGGACGAGTGGGTGGTGCGCGCCACCGGCGACGTCTTCCGCATCGTCGACGGGGAAATCCTCAGAGCGGGGCACCGGGAACCCCCCAAGCAGTACTGGTGAGCGCCGTGCCCCTGGAAATCGTCCAGATTCGCGCCGGAGAAATGGGCAACTTCTCCTATCTCGTTTACTGTCCGGTCAGCGGTCGCGGTCTCGGTGTCGATCCCTCCTTCGCCCCGGACAACCTGCTGGCGGCAGCGGCCGAGCGCGACGTCACCATCGACAGTTTGGTCAACACCCACGGCCACCGCGACCACATCGCCGGCAACAGCCGCATTCTCGAGGCGACCGGTGCCCGGCTCGCCGCCCACCCTCTGGACGTGGCAGAGGCCGATATCCCGCTGAGTGAAGGGAGCGTCCTCACCGTCGGCGAGGGGAAGGTGGAAATCCTGCACACCCCGGGGCACACTCCCGGTTCGATCGTCCTGCATCCGCCCGGCGCCCTGCTCACCGGGGACACCCTCTTCGTCACCTGCGTCGGCCGGGCCGACCTGGCCGGCAGCGACCCGGCCGCCCTCTACCACAGCCTTTACCGCCTGGCGGCTTTCCCGCCCGATACCAGGATCTATCCCGGCCACGACTACGGACCCAGGCCGAACTCCACCGTCGCCTTCGAGCGGGAACACAACCCCTACCTGCAATGCCCTGATTTGGAGAGCTTCCTGCACCTGCGCATGGGGTAAGATCCAACCAGGAGCGAAGCAACCGAAACCTTCTCGCCAGGGAGAGCGACATGGCGATCACTCTGCTGGAGATGCTGCTCGAAGCCGAAATGAT
>DATBML010000267.1:0-1535 GCA_036554885.1 Desulfuromonadales bacterium | reverse complement strand
GGCAGGAGGGGTTTTCCCGCCGGGTCCTGGAACTGATCGGCAAGGCCGATCTGCTTCTGGGCGGTGAGCGCCAGCTCGAACTCTTTCCCGGTTTTCCCGGGGAAAAGGTAACGATCGGCAGCAACCTCGGCGAAGTGGTCGAACGGCTGAAGAAAAACGAGCGGCGGGCGGTGGTGCTTGCCTCCGGCGATCCCCTTTTCTTCGGCATTGGCCGCTACCTGCTGCGCAACCTCCCCGAGGAGGAACTGGAGTTCGTCCCCAACGTCAGCTCGGTGCAGTATGCCTTCGCCAAGATCAAGGAGCCCTGGGACGATGCGGTTTTCGTCTCCGCCCACGGCCGCGGCCTCAAGGGGGCGGTCGATCGCATCGTCGCCAACGACAAGGCGGCCGTCCTCACCGACGAGGAGAACACCCCGAAAGCGATTGCCGCCGAACTGATCGAACGGGGGCGGGACGGATACGCCGCCTGGCTCTGCGAGAATCTCGGCACCGCCGAGGAGCGGATTGTCGCCACCGATGTCAAGGGCTTGCTGGAGATCGAGGCGGCCCCCCTGAATGTGCTGATCCTGATCAAGGAGTACGAGGCGGGAGGGGACGAATACGTGCCGACCCTCGGCATCCCCGACGAGGAGTTCGCCTCGATCAAGAAGCTGATCACCAAGGAGGAGATCCGGGTGGTTACCCTGGCCAAGCTCAAGCTGCGCCATGACATGACTCTCTGGGATCTCGGCGCCGGCTCGGGCTCGGTCAGCATCGAGGCCGATCATCTGCTCCCCAACGGCCGCATCTTCGCCGTCGAGCGCAATCCCCAGTGCATCGAATTCATCAAGGAGAACCTCAACAGGTTCAACGCCCGGCACGTGACCCTGGTCGAGGGTGAGGCGCCGGAGTGCCTGGAGACCCTGCCCGACCCCGACCGGGTCTTCATCGGCGGCTCGGGCGGCAATCTCTGGGAAATCCTCGAAGCCGTCGACCTCCGCCTGCCGGCCGAGGGAAGGGTGGTCATCAACGCCGTTACCCTCGATACCCTGACTGCCGCCACCGAGTACTTCGACAACGCCGGCTACCAGGTGGAGGTCACCACCGTCAATATCGCCCGCACCCGTCCGCTGACCGACTACAAGATGTTCGAGGCCTACAACCCGGTCTACATCATCGCGGCGGTCAAGGAATAATGTCTTCTCGTCTTTATGCCGTCGGCGTCGGTCCCGGCGACCCGGAACTGCTGACCCGCAAGGCCGAACGCATCCTGCGCAGCGCTGCCGTCATCTGCGCCCCCACCGGGGCTGCTGATGCCGGCAGCGTTGCCCTGGCCATCGTCGAGCCGTTTCTCGACCGAACCCGCCAGGAGGTCCTGACCCGGGTCTTTCCGATGAAGAAGGACGAGGGCGAACTGCTGCCCTTCTGGGAGGGGACCGCCGCCGAGGTGGCACAGCGGGTCCAGTCGGGGCAGGACGTCGCCTTCATCACCATCGGCGACCCGTTTCTCTATTCCACTTTTCTCTACCTTTATCGCATCCTGCGCGACAAATATC
>DATBML010000137.1:0-2395 GCA_036554885.1 Desulfuromonadales bacterium | reverse complement strand
CAGAAGTTCTACCGGGTAAGCGGCGCCTCCACCCAGTACCGCGGCGTTGTCCCCGACATCGTCCTGCCGGACAGACTGGGTCATCTCAAAAGCGGCGAACAGTACCTCGATTATTCCCTCCCTTGGGACACGGTAGAAGCGACTGCCTATACCCCCTGGAACCGTCAGCCCCAGGGAAAAAGTGAAATCAAGTCAAAGAGCGCCCACCGGGTGGCAACCGGAGAGGCATTCGTATCCATCTCCCGAGACGCGGCGCAAGCGAAGGAGCGGATGGAAAACACCCTCCAGTCGCTGAACATCAATGACGTCCGCCGTGAGCGCAACGAGGCAAAAAAGCTGGAGAAGGAGATGCCCGGCTGGCACGAGGAGGAGTCCTCCACGCCTGGAGAGCGGAAAATTCCGGCGGCCGGACCGGAGGAAAAACAGCGTTTATGGTTGAGGGAAGTGAACGAAGATCCTTACACCAGAGAGGCAATGGCGGTCCTTGACGACATGGCCAGCGTTGCACCATCCGTCGTTCAACCGGCTGAACCGCCCGACGCTGATCGTTCATTCTACTCCAGACCCCGCCCACGCTAAACGGCGCCGGCCCCCGACCTGAACAGGCTCTACCGGCTGGCCGACAGGAGACAACGGGCTTATCCGACCTATGCCTCGAAAAAATTGCCAATCCACCTGGTACCTCCGATGGTCGGCATTGGTGCTTCTCGCCTCGGTTCTGGTGCTGCTGGCGGCTGGCTGCCGGGAGCGACCGGCGCAACTTCGCCCTCTGTCCGAAAATGCCGCCGTTCTGGCCTTTGGCGACAGCCTGACCCACGGCACCGGCGCTGAGACCAACAAAAGCTACCCCTCAAGGCTCGAACGGCTGATTCAGCGGCCCGTAATCAACGCCGGGGTCCCCGGCGAAGTGACCGCTGAAGGGTTGGTCAGACTACCGGACTTGCTCGACCGCTATCGACCGGCCCTGCTTATTCTCTGTCACGGCGGAAACGACCTGTTGCGGCGCACCGGCGAGGAGCAAGCGGCGGAGAATCTCCGCGCCATGATCCGACTGGCCCGGGAGCGAGGGGTCGATGTCGTGCTGATCGGCGTGCCAAAGCCCGACCTGAGCCTTGCGCCTCCCGGTTTTTACGCGAGCATTGCCCAGGAATTCGCCATTCCCTACGATGGCGACACCCTGGCCGGCATCCTCTCCGACCGCTCCCGCAAAAGCGATTATATCCATCCGAATGCCCTCGGCTACCAGCAGCTGGCCGAAGCAGTCCATACCCTCCTGCGGGCGGCCAGCGCCCTCTGATCTTCCCGCCCTTCCTTGCCCTTGCCATTCCCATCCCCTTCGCTAGACTCAAGGCAGCACCCCCCTTGAAGGAGCTGCCCATGTGGGTATTCAACGTAGTCGTCACTATGGCCAGCAATGGCCGGTTCCGCCATCTGCTGCAGGAACTTGCGCCGCACGGAGAATTTCGAAGGACTGAGTTCCTGGGCGTCATTATCGGCAGAGTTGAGAACCCAATGACCTTCCTGGAGAGTATCCGGGAAAAGCGGCAGAAACAGTTGATCGCCTTCCAGGACATGGGCCGCGTGGTGCCCCTCGATCGGGTCTTCGTTTTTCATCTGGAGGAATTCCTGGAGAAGACGAAGGGGGCTGTGCTTCCCTGCGTCGACGAGCTGGCGGGAAAGCGTTATTATGTCCGGCTGGAGCGGCGCGGCCTCAAGGGGCAGATCGTTTCACCCGAGGTGGAACGCGAACTCGACGCCTTTATCGAGCAGACCCTGGCCACGGCCGGGAGAGAACCGGCGCGGGTCGATTTCGAGCACCCCGATGCCGTGGTGGTAGTGGAAACCATCGGCGACCGCTGCGGCGTCGGACTGCTAACACGTGAAATGCTGGACCGTTATGACTTCGTGCGGGTGGACTGAGCGCCACGGAAAACATATGACCGACACCCTCGAACCTGCCTACCTGAAGCTGATGCGCAGCGGCGAACTGGCTGAACGAGCACGACGAGCCCGCGAACATCTGCAACGTTGCGACCTGTGCGCCCGCGGTTGCCATGTCAATCGTCTGCTGACCACCCGCGGGGTGGCCTGTCGCACTGGCGCGCGGGCGACGGTCTACAGCGCCGGCCCCCATCACGGCGAGGAGCGCCCCCTCTCCGGCTGGCGCGGCTCGGGAACGATCTTCTTCTCCTGGTGCAGCCTTGCCTGCGTCTTTTGCCAGAACTGGGAAATCAGCCACCGCGGCGAGGGGCGGGAGGTCTCGGACGATGAGTTGGCTGAAATCATGCTGGGGCTCCAGGCGATTGGGTGCCACAACATCAACTTCGTCACCCCCAGCCATGTGGTGGCCCAGGTTCTATCCGCCGTCGAGATCGCCGCCGAAAGGGGGCTGCGC
>DATBML010000128.1:0-3270 GCA_036554885.1 Desulfuromonadales bacterium | reverse complement strand
GGGGCGGATGGGAAAAACTGTCGTTTCGCTGCAGGAGCCTCAACTTGCAATCTTGCAAGCCTGACTCCAATGCCCCCTCATCCAGTTAGCCCCTTTGTGCCTACCCCTACGGGATAGTGGCCGGATTTGTCGCGTCCAGATCCATTGAAACTAATGGGTAAATGGGCATTGCCTATTTATTGCATGAGTGCTATCGTTTAGTCAAAGGAGGTATCGAACCATGCTCGTACAGACCGATTCCCGCCGCCGCATTACCCTTCCCCCCTCGGTCGGCATCAAGCCCGGTGACGCCGTCGACCTGGAGGTGCTGGAGGACGGCCGCATCCTGCTGATCCCGGTAGAGCCGATTCCCAAGCACCAGCTCTGGGCCTGGACCGCCGAGACCAAGGCGGCTATCACCGCCTCCCTGACCGGCCCCCGCCCTTCCACCGTGATCGAGTCGGCCGACGAGGCCGACGAGGCCGCCAAGAGGTGGCGCGGTGAGGATTGAGATCCGGCCCGCCTTCGATGAGGCGGTCATGGCTGCGGAGTTGCCGGTGCGCAAGGCTGCGGCAAAAATGCTTCAATTGCTGCAGTCCCTCGACCTGCCGCAGCTCTGGACCCATCCCGGCCTGAACTTCGAAAAGCTCCATGGCATGGTCGAGCCGACCACCGGTCAGCAGCTTTATTCGCTGCGCGTCACCGGCAGCGTCCGCGCCATCACCTGCCTGCTCAAAGGCACGACCCTCGTCCTGGTCAGCTTGCACATCCAGCATGACAAGGCCTATCGGAAGTGAACAAAAAGGGCGTCACAGCCTATCGGCCCTGGCGCCCTGAATTTCCTCTTGTCTGACCGTCCGCTCCCTCACCCCTTGCGCACGAAAATCTCTCGCGCCAGCTCGTCGTCGACGGCGAACTCGGAGTTGCCAACCTTAAAAATATACGATGGGAAGGTGCGGTTGAGGGAAAGCTGATTGCCGGGGAGCACGCCCATGCTCATCAGCTTCTGCATCTTCTTGTGGTCGCCGGTAGCCAGGTAGGCGATCTCCCCTTTTTCGCCGGCCTTCAGCTCGGTGAGAGCGACGACGCCGACCGCGCCGGTCGCCTTCGCCTCCTCGCAGCATTTGCCGGGCGGGATCGGCTTGCCGTGCGGGCAGGTGGTGGGATGATTGAGCAGGGTGCAGATCTTGGTGTCGACGCCGTGGTGCAGCAGATGCTCGAACTCGCAGGCCTTGGCGTTCCCCTTTGGACCCTTGAGGTCGAGGATGTCCATCAGCAGCCGCTCGGACAGCCGGTGGCGGCGCACGGTCATCATCGCCTCATGACGACCCTCGGCGCGCAGGTAGACCCTCTCCCCCTTGATCTCGATATAAGCCAGACGCACCAACTCCTTGAGTGCCTCGTCGTCGGCTTCGACCTCGAGGAGAGAGAACGGCGCGGAATTCTCACCTTCCTCCTCGGTGGCGATCCACAACGCTTCCAGAATCTCTTCGGCCTTTTCGGACAGTTTCATCAGCTCTCGTCCTCTCTCTTATCGTCTTTCTTTTTCGACCAGCGTTTCAGATACCCGGGGACCACCGGGTTGGCATAGCCGCAGTACGGGCAGTGCACCTTGCGGCAGCCGCCGGGACAGGCGCCGCAGCTCCTTTCCTGGCCTGGCTGATCCGGTATCTCCCGACCGCAGAAACCGCACTTCATGCCAGTATACCCGTAAACAGGAGGAAGCGGTTCAGACCCCAGCCGGTGGCGAATGCGAGTGCCGAGACGAAGACGAAGATGCCGATGGAAGCCTTCCAGCCCCGTTCTTTCTTCATCATCAGGAACTGGGCGACGCAGGGGACGAACAGGGTCAGGGTGACGCCGGCGACGGCCAGCTGGACGGCGCTGAGCATGCCGCTCGTCTGCAGATCGTAGAGACCGGCGGCGCCGAAATCGCGACGGAAGAAGCCGAAGATGAAAGCGGCCGCGGCTTCGCCCGGCAGCCCCAGAGCGTGCATCACCGGTGTCATGACTGAAACCAGCCGGTCGAGGATGCCGGTCATCTTGCCGGCCCAGAGCAGCACCGAAGCGATGACGAAAAGGGGGAAAATCTCCAGGAAGTAGGCCTGCATCCGCGTCAGGGTCTTGACCAGCACGTTCTGCAGCTGCGGCAGGCGCAAGGGGGGCAGCTCCATATAGAACATCGGCTTTTCGCCGGGAAGCAGCCGGGCGGCGAGAAAGCCGATGACCAGAAAGACCAGGGCGATACAGATGCTCCAGACCATTAGCGTCCCCGGCACGCCGGAGAGCAGTCCGAGGATGACCCCCAGCTGCGCGCTGCAGGGGATGGCCAGGGCGAGCAGGATGGTGGCGAGAATCCGCTCGCGTACCGTCTCCAGGGTGCGGGTCACCATGGTCGCCATGGTGTCGCAGCCGAAGCCGAGAACGATCGGAATCACCGCCCGGCCGCTGAGACCGAGCTTCTTGAAGATCCGGTCGACCAGCATCGCCAGGCGAGGGAAATAGCCGGTGTCCTCGATGACCGAGAAGACCAGGAAGAAGGTGCCGACGATGGGCAGGACCAGCGCGACGGCGTAACGCACGCCGAGGGTGAAGATGCCGTACTCGCCGACCAGCAGCTCGTGCAGCCAGTACCAGGGGACGATCCGGTCGGCCAGGCTGATAAACCAGGGGTTGATGTGCTCTTCAAACAGGCTCCCTTCGAGCAGATCGACGACGGTGCCGGCGCCGAAGCCGCCGACGAACTGGTAAAGGCCGAAGTAGAGAATGGCAAGCAGGATGGGAAAACCGGTCCAGGGATTCATCGTCCAGTCGGAGAGGCGCTCGGCGAAACGCTTGCCCTCCCGGCCGCCCTGACTGACGACCCCTTCCAGCAGCCCCTTGCAGACCCGCTTGCGCTCCAGGCTGATGCGCAGGTGCAGATCGCTGCGGCGCTCGAAGACGACGGTGTTGACCGCCGCCTCCACCCGGGCGCACCCCTCCTCTTTTTCGGTGGAGCGCACCAGCGCCTCCACCCCGTCGTCCTTCTGCAGCAGCAGCAGGGCGATGGCGCGGCAGTCGATGCGGTACTCGCCGGCCAGGGTTGAGGCAACCTTCTGGATGTCGCGCTCCAGGTCCGCGGCATAGCCGAAGACGGCGCGATGCTGCCGGTCGAAAGCCGCGATGGCGGCCCGGATCTCCTTGAGGCCCCGTTTGCGGGCGGTGGCGGCGCCGATGACAGGGATGCCGAGCTTCTCCTGCAGCAGGGGAATGTCGATCGACATGCCGAGCGCCTCGGCCTCGTCCATGATA
>DATBML010000081.1:0-3978 GCA_036554885.1 Desulfuromonadales bacterium | reverse complement strand
TGCCGCACCAGTACGAAGAGCTTTTCCTGGGGGAAAGGCTTGGTCAGGTAGTCGAAGGCGCCAACCTTCATCGCCTCCACCGCCGAATCGATGGTGCCGTGGCCGGTCATCATGATGACCGGCAACTCGGGGCGCAGGCTTCTGGCCCGACGCAGGACCTCAAGCCCGTCCATCTCCGGCATCTTGACGTCGAGCAGCAGCAGCTCCGCGGCGCTTTCGCTCTCCTCGAGCTGGCGCAGCAGCAGCCGCGGGCTGGCACAGGCCTCCGCCTGGAAGCCCCAGCTCCTGAGCATTTTCTCCAGGTAGCGACGCATCCCTTCTTCGTCGTCGCAGATCAGAATTCTGTTCTCCATCTCCTACCCCGGCTCGCAGTCGTTGCCCCCTTCTGACACGCAAAGGCGCGGCAACAGGTATTCGGCAGCGCATTGTCTGGCCAAACCTGCGGGAAAGTCAAGCTTTACAACACGCTAATCTGACTGGGTCATCCTGACCCGCTCGGGCCAGAAGTATCCACCCTTCTGTATACAAAATAAAATTCCCCGGTCCATCCGCTGTCGCGCCAAGCCCTTGTTCTCCCTGTAAAAACAGGGTTTGTCGTAAACGGAAAAACGGTTTGGCACAACCGTTGCGCATATTGCTGGCATTCGCCCGCGAGTGAGTTGCGACGGGCGGTAATTCGCAAAGGAGAGAATGTCCATGGATATTTCCAGAAGAAGCTTTCTCAAGGGGGGCGGCCTGGCGGCAGGCGCCCTGGCCTTGGGGGGCAAGAGCGCCGAAGCGAGCATCGATGCCCCGGAACTGCGCACCAAGGGGCTGCAGACCAGCACCACCATCTGCCCCTACTGCGCCGTCGGCTGCGGCATGGTCGTCCATACGAGGGACGGCAAGATCGTCAACATCGAGGGGGATCCCGAGCATCCGATCAACCAGGGTGCGCTCTGCTCCAAGGGGAGTGCCCTCTTCCAGGTGGCCAACAACGAGCGGCGCCTGAACAAGGTGCAGTACCGCGCTCCCGGCAGCGACAAGTGGGAGGAAAAGTCGTGGGACTGGGCCATGGACCGCATCGCCCGGCTGATGAAGGAATCGCGGGACCGCCACTTCGTCGCCACCGAGACGAAAGACGGCAAGGAGTTTGTCGTCAACCGCAACGAGGGGATGGCCTTCCTGGGGGCTGCCGCTCTCGATAACGAGGAATGCTACCTCTGGAGCAAGTTCGCCCGCGCCATGGGGGTCGGCTACCTCGAACACCAGGCCCGAATATGACACTCCGCTACGGTCGCCGGTCTGGCGGCCTCCTTCGGTCGTGGTGCCATGACCAATCACTGGAACGACATCCAGCACGCGGACGTCATCCTGGCCATCGGCTCCAATCCCGCGGAGAACCATCCCATCTCCTTCAGGTTCGTGGAGAGGGCCATGGACCGGGGCGCGAAGCTCATCAGCGTCGATCCCCGCTATACCCGAACCTCCTCCAAGGCCGACCTCTACGCCCAACTGCGCCCGGGGACCGACATCGCCTTCATGGGCGGGCTGATCAACTACGCCCTGCAGAACGATCTCATCCACCGGGACTACGTCCTGCATTACACCAATGCCTCCTTCCTCGTGGACGACGGCTTCGCCTATGAGGAGGGGATTTTCTCCGGCTACTCCCCGGAGACCTTCAGCTACGAGAAGAGCACCTGGAAGTACCAGACCGACCGGGAGGGAAACCCCCGGCGGGACGCCACCCTGCAGCATCCGCGCTGCGTCTACCAGCTGCTGAAGGCGCACTACGCCGCCTACACCCCGGAGCAGGTCTGCGAGATCACCGGCACCGCCATCCAGGACTACATGGCCGTCGCCCGCACCTTCTGTGCCACCGCCGGTCCCGACAAGGCCGGCACCATCATGTACGCCATGGGGACGACGCAGCACACCTACGGCACCCAGAACGTGCGCTCCTACGCCATGCTCCAGCTGCTGCTGGGGAACATCGGCATCGCCGGCGGCGGCATCAACGCCCTGCGCGGCGAGGCGAACGTGCAGGGCTCGACGGACTACGCCCTGCTCTACCACATCCTGCCGGGCTATCTGAAATCCCCCGAGTTCAACGACGTGAACCTGGCCGATTACCTGGCGAAGGTTACGCCGAAAGCGACGGACGCCAAAAGCGCCAACTGGTGGAGCAACACCCCCAAGTACGTCACCAGCCTGCTGAAGGCCTGGTGGGGGGAGCACGCCACGGCCGCCAACGACTACGACTACGCCTACCTGCCCAAGCGCAGCGGCAACTACTCCTTCATCATGCTCATGGACCGGCTGCAGCGGGGCGGTTTCGAGGGGCTCTTCTGCATGGGGACGAACCCCATCGTCGGCGGCCCGGACTCCCTGGCCATCGGCGAGGGACTGGGCAAGCTCAAGTGGCTGGTGGCGGCCGACCTCTGGGAAACGGATACCAGCGTCTTCTGGAAACGTCCCGGGGTCAAGCCACAGGATATCCAGACAGAGGTTTTTCTCCTTCCCGCGGCCAGCTCGGTGGAAAAGCAGGGGAGCGTCTCCAATTCCGGGCGTTGGGCCCAGTGGCGCTACAAGGCGGTCGAGCCGCCGGGCGCGGCCGAGAGCGACGCCTTCATCATCGACCAGCTCTGCCGGCGACTGAAAAAGCTCTACGCCGAAGGCGGGGTCTTCCCCGAGCCGATCGTGAATCTTTCCTGGAATTACGGCAGCGGACATGAACCGGACATCGAGCTGGTGGCCAGGGAGATCAACGGCTACTTCACCCGCGACGTGGAAATCAAGGGCAAGCTCTTCCGGGCCGGACAGCAGGTCCCCGCCTTCGCCGCCCTGCAGGACGACGGTTCGACCGTCTCGGGGAACTGGCTCTATTGCGGCTCCTTCACCGAGGTCGGCAACCAGATGCAGCGCCGCGGCAAGGAGGATTCCACCGGACTGGAGATGTACCACCAGTGGGCCTGGTGCTGGCCGGTCAACCGCCGCATCCTCTACAACCGCGCTTCCGTCGATCCCGACGGCCGCCCCTGGAACCCGAAGAAGGTCGTCATCGACTGGAACGAGGCGAGCGGCAAGTGGCAGGGCGACGTCCCCGACGGCCCCTGGCCGCCGATGAGCAAGCCGGACGGCCGCTATCCCTTCATTATGGTCGCCGAAGGTTTCGGCCGCCTCTTCGCCGCGGGCCTGGCCGACGGCCCTTTCCCCGTCCATTACGAGCCGATGGAGAGCCCCACCGGCAACCTGATGTGCAAACAGCAGACAAATCCGGCGGTGCGCCCCCCGGCCAAGCTCAGCAACCCGGACAAATTCCCCTACATCGGCACCACCTACCGCGTTTCCGAGCACTGGCAGGCCGGGGCGATGACCCGCAACCTCCCGTGGCTGGTGGAGTTGGTACCCGACATGTTCGTCGAGATGAGCGAGGGCCTGGCGAGCTGGAAGGGGATCAGGAACGGCGACATGGTCACCATCTCGTCCGAGCGCGGCGCCATCGAGGCGCGGGCGCTGGTGACTTCCCGCATCAAGCCGCTGCGGATAGGCGGCAGGATGGTCGAGCAGGTGGGACTCCCCTGGCATTTCGGTTTCGCCGGCCTGGCCACGGGAGACAGCGCCAACGTGCTGACGGCGGCCGTGGGATGCGCCAATACCACCATTCCCGAGTACAAGGCGTTTCTCTGCAACATCGAGAAAGGGGGTAACAAGGCATGAGCAGCCGCACCGATTTTTCCCGGGACAAGTCGTTCCTGATCGATATGACCAAGTGCACCGGCTGCCGCGGCTGCCAGGTGGCCTGCAAGCAGTGGAACCAGCTGCAGGCGGAGGAAACGACCTTCTTCTCCGGCGAGGGGTATCAGAATCCCCCGGCCATGAGCGAACACACCTTCACCCGGATCAAGTTCCGGGACTACCAGAAGAACGGCCAGAACGAATTCGCCTTCTACAAGGAAATGTGCATGCACTGCAACGACCCGGCCTGCGCCTCGG